>CBDUII010000077.1:0-8903 GCA_965367285.1 uncultured bacterium | reverse complement strand
ACCATCATAAGACTGGAGCGCCGTCATGCGCGTATATGGGCGGAATGTGCATTCAAATGTAGCGGAGTACATGGCGGTGACCATAATAATTCCCTGAGCAATAATCTGGATATAAGACGTCCCTTCCAGTGAGGCGAGGTATCCTCAGATGCCGAGTCCCATTCCGAAAAGAAACATTACCGGCTCACCCAGGCTGCCTATGAGGTTTGCTTTGTAAAATCTTTTGTACGAATCTCTGTTTCTCTGCCAGACGCGATAGGCGCGGAAAGATATATCCGGTATTTTAAAAATTGATTTCATTCTCGTAATCCCCTGCCGGTTAATTTCAAGAAAAGGTCTTCAAGAGTCGCTGGTCTGTGAAGGACAAGAGGATAATCATTCGATACAAGAAATTGCAACATCTCTCTCCCGTCCTTAGAAAACATATAAAGCGTATCCCCCACTCTTTCATGCGTGAATTCGAAACGATTTAATTTTTCAAGCAACTCGTTTTCCATCGCATTATCAACGCGTAGTTCAATAACCTCTTTTCCTATTTTTTCTTCCACAAGCGTCACAGGGTTTCCTTCTATTAATATCTTTCCTTTGTCCATTATCGCGATCCGGTCACATAACTGACTTGCCTCTTCCATATAATGAGTGGACAGGAGTATCGTCATACCATTTTTTTTCAGCATCCTGAGTTTCTGCCAGATCATGTGTCTTACCTGCGGGTCCAGCCCTGTCGTCGGCTCATCAAGTATCAATATTTCAGGATTGTTTATAAGAGCGCGCGCAATTAGCAATCTTCTTTTCATGCCGCCCGAAAGTTCGTTAATGTGCGAATCTTTTTTCTCAGATAGATTTAAAAAATTAATCAGCTCTTCCGCCCTGCTTTCTGCTTCATTGGATGGAACTTCAAAGTACCGGGCGTAAACCAGGAGATTATTGAACACCGTGAGATCAGGGTCGAGATTTTCTTCCTGCGGTACAACGCCTGTCAGCGCCTTAATTTCACGGGGTTTTGTCTTCACATGTTTTTCGCTTACCAACACATTCCCGGAAGTAAGAGGAGACATACAGTTGATTATTTTTATTGTTGTGGTTTTTCCGGCGCCGTTCGGCCCCAAGAATCCGTAACACTCTCCCCTGTTAATAACAAAACTTATTCCGTCAACAGCTGTGAATTCACCATATTTTTTTACAAGATCTTTCGCAATGATCATAGCTTTTGTGCTCATCAAAAAAGGATAGCAGAGAGGAATTTTAAATACAAATACTATTGGAGCAAAAAGCTTCAACAAAAAAAGAAGATTTTAAAGTGATTTCTTATGGCTGCAACAACCTTTTTTATCTCAATTTATTGAAAAGGCGGAAATAATGTAACGGGAAATGTGCAAATCCAGGTTTTCATAATTGTCCCTGGTTTTGGCAAAAGCTTTAAAGGTCCACCCGGCAGTTATTTTATTTCCGGATTTCAGTATAGATATGGTCGCGTAAGGCCTCAAAGAATTCACAATAAATACTTTCCATTTTGTTTATCCCTGTTTAATAATAAATTTTCCATATTTTCAATATTGCATCCATGCTAAAATGATGATATGCTCCTCTCATTTTATAGACAGAATTTGGCGTTGATTTATGACAGAGGATATTAAGAAACTTCAATCTATCGCGAAAGACGTTCGGATAAACATCCTGAAAATGCTTACGGAAGCAGGTTCCGGCCATACAGGGGGTTCTCTTTCTGCTGTTGAAATTCTGACCGCTCTGTTTTTTTCTAAAATGCGGCATAAGCCAAAAAATCCTGACTGGGAGGATCGGGACAAATTCGTTCTGTCCAAAGGACATGGCGCTCCTGCTTTATACGCGGTTTTAGGTCTTTCAGGATATTTTTCTACCGATCATTTTAACAGCTTAAGGAAATTGGGGAGTATTTTAAGGGGGCATCCTAATTCAACCACAACTCCCGGCGTAGAGGTTTGCACCGGCTCTTTAGGCCAGGGGCTGTCACAGGCTAACGGCCTTGCTATTGCCGCTAAGCTGGATAAGCGAAACACCCGTGTTTATGTTTTATTAGGAGACGGAGAAATCCAGGAGGGGCAGGTATGGGAAGCGGCCATGACCGCAAGCCATTATAAACTAAGTAATGTTTGTGCTATTATCGATCATAATGGTTTACAAATTGACGGACCGGTTGTTGAAATAATGAACATTAATCCTATAAAAGAAAAATGGGAAGCTTTTGGCTGGCATGTTATGGAGATTGACGGTCATAATTTCGATGAAATTTTTTCAGCACTGAATAAAGCGGACGAGGTTAATGATAAACCAACTGCCATTATTGCCAGAACAATCAAGGGCAAAGGGGTCTCTTTTATGGAAGGAAAGGTCGAATACCACGGAGTGTCCCCAACCCCGGAGGAATTGGAAAGGGCATTAAAGGAAATAAACGCGGAAACAGCGACTTGCGCGAATTAAATAAAAAGGAGAAAATATTTTGGTTGATAAATTAGGAACAAGGGATGTTTATGGTAAGAACCTTGCCGAAATAGGGGAAACAAACAAAGATATTGTTGTTTTAAGCGCTGATCTTGCCGGCTCTACAAAAGTTTCCGAATTCGGCAAGAAGTTTCCTGACCGGTTTTTTAACCTTGGTGTTGCAGAACAGGATATGATGGGCATGGCGGCTGGTTTGGCCGCGGCAGGGAAAATCCCTTTTGCCAGCACTTTTGCTGTTTTTGCCTCTGGCAGAGCATGGGAACAAATAAGGCAATCCATTTGCCTCCCGAAGTTGAGTGTAAAAATTGTGGTTACTCATGGCGGGATTACTGTGGGACCGGACGGAGCGTCTCATCATTCGACAGAAGATATCGGCTTGATGCGGGGCCTTCCAAATATGACTGTCATTATGCCCTGTGATGGCCATGAAACAAGGGCCGCGATTAAGTTAGCGGCAAGTCATAAAGGGCCGGTATATATCCGGTTGTCCCGGGAAAAATTTCCTGTCATCTATGATGAGAATTGCTCATTTGAAATAGGGAAAGCCTCTGTTGTTAGAGAAGGCAATGATTTGACCTTTGTAATGTGCGGAATTATGGTTCACATTGCCTTGGATGCTGCCAAAAGCCTGCATAAAGAGGGAATTGAAGTTAGAGTGATTAACTCTTCTTCCATCAAGCCACTTGACAAAAAACTTATTCTCACGGCGGCTGAGGACACCGGCGCGATAATTACCGGGGAAGAGCATTCCATTATTAACGGGCTTGGAAGCGCAGTAGCTGAATTATTGTCGGAGAACTGTCCGGTTCCTTTAAAACGGGTTGGTATTGAAGATTGTTTTGGCCAATCCGGGAGTTCACGGGATTTAATGGAACAATATGGATTAACTCCGGAAGCGCTGATCAAAGCCGCAAAGAGTATTTTAAAAAAAAAGCAGGATAACCTTTCTGAAAAACTCTATTCCCCTTCCGCGGACGCTGTCTTAGAACAGGTTTAACGCAAAAAACCTCAGCTAAAATAGTATATAATGTCCCTTGAGATTCAAACACAAACAGCCTCTTGAACTTTAAAACATTTCTGCTATCCTGAAATAAGCCGCATTCTATCCCACAGCACAATATTCCATTGAGGTTCTGAAACATGATACAGATGTATGATGTACATAAAAAATATGTAGAAAGCGCGGAAGCCCTGAATGGTATAACTTTGAAAATCGAAAGAGGGGAGTTTATTTTTATTACAGGGCCGAGCGGTGCGGGGAAAACAACTTTTATAAAAGTTATTCTCGGGTGGGAAAAAATTGACAGAGGGCAGATGATCGTTAACGGGATTAATATGCTGAAAATAAAAAGATCCCAATTGCCAGTTCTGCGGAGAAATATAGGGGTAGTTTTCCAGGATTTCAAACTCATAAACTCAAGGTCTGTATATGACAATATTGCTTTTCCCCAGAAAGTTATTGGAATTCCTTATAAAGAAATTAAGCGAAATACATGGGAAATTTTAAAAAATATCGGGTTGAGTAATAGAAAAGACTCTTTTCCGCTTGAATTATCGGGGGGAGAGCAACAGCGGATTGCCATTGCGCGAGCTTTAATCAATAAGCCTAAAATACTGCTTGCCGATGAGCCGACAGGAAACATCGATCAGGAAATGATGTGGGAAATTATGAAGCTGTTTATAAAAGCAAATGTAAACGGAACTACCGTAGTATTCGCTACCCACAACCGGGATCTGCTTAAAACAACGAAACAGCGGGTTATACATCTTCATAAAGGAAAGATTGTTGAATAACATGATTCAATTAATTGGCAGCACTTTAAAAGAAGCATTGGAAGGCATAAAAGCCAATAAAGAAGCCTATTTGATCACAATAGGGACAACAGCCATTTCCATGTCGATTTTTGGAATTTTTTTAGTTGTTCATTTTAACATACAGGGGATGATCAGAAAATGGAGGGAAAATTTTCAAGTTGTGGTGTATCTTCAAGATAATATTGTTAAAAAAGATATGGGAAAACTTAAAAGTTATTTTTCATCCATGCGGGAAATTGATGAATATCTTTATGTCTCGAAAGATCAAGCCCTGAAAAAATTTAGAAAGAGGCTGGCTCGTAACCAGACAATTTTAGACAATCTTGATGTTAACCCTTTACCCGCTTCCTTTGAGTTAAAATTAAAAAAAAAATATCGTCATTACGAACAGATTAAATCAATAGCCGAGGATGTTAATAAATTTAAAGGAATAGAAAGCTTGGAGTTTGGCGAAGGATGGTTGGAACGAATAGAAACAATACTGTTTTTCCTGAAGTTTATTGTTTTGGCTATCGGGGGGTTGATTTGTGTCGGAATCATTTTGATTATTTCCAACGCGATAAAACTATCACTCTATGCCCGGAAAGACGAGATTGAAATTATGCAGCTGGTGGGAGCCACTGACTGGTTTATAAAAGGACCTTTTCTCCTTGAAGGAATTCTTCAGGGTTTCTTTGGCGCAACGCTGTCAGTCATAATTTTATACGGTTTTTATAAGATGTTTATTGATAGTTTGCAAACTTCCAGCTTTTTTATTGGCGTCCAATCCTTTTTGTTTATTCCGCCGCGGGAGATCGCTTACATTATTCTTTCCGGAGTATTAATAGGTTATACGGGAAGCTATATTTCTCTCAGAAAATTTTTAAACAATTGATCAAGTTAGGCCATCCCTGGCTAACTTTTTCAAAATTCCTAAAACTGCCGTCCATGGCAGTTTTTACGGACTTTTGGATTTGCGCCTGCCTGTGCGTGTCCGCACGCAGACAGGCGGCGCAATAAATAAGTGCAGAAGTGTTATTCTGAGCCCTTCGCTTGTCATTCTGAGCGGAGCGAAGAATCTAACTTGAACATTAATAGATACATGAAAAAAACTTATTTAATAATTTCATTAATTTTTTTCTTTCTTCAGACAGAAAATCATTTGGTTGCCGGGATGCAAAAATCTTCTGTTGAAAAAGAAATCCAAAAAGAAAGAAAAGAGCTGGATCGTATTAAATCAAAACTCGGCGCTGAATCGGAAAAAGTTAAAAAAGAAGCAAAAAGAGAAAAATCTATTTTGGGACAACTTGGAATTATTAATAAAAAGTTAAATGCCTCTCAAAGAGAACTTATGGCACATAAAAAAAATTTAGAGAACACTAATAACAAGCTAAAAAAAATAGAATCCAAACTCATTAAAAACAGCAAGAAAATAAAAACCCACAAAAAACTTCTCCAGAAAAGATTAAGAGTTATTTATAAAGAAGGCGAACCATCTTACATAAGAATTATTTTTTCAGCTTCGGATACCAATGATTTTTTGCAGAGGCTGAAATATATGAAAATTATAGCGAATCTTGACGCGGAATTGATTTCCCGGTACAAAAACGATATTGAAAATTTAAAGACAGATAAAAAAGAATTACAGGAAACAGTAAAAATGGCAGCGCTTTATAAAGATGCCTCACAAAAGAAAAAAAATGAAATTTTAATAAAAAAAAGAAAAAAACAGGCTTTTTTAAACAAAATCAGAACCAGGAAAAGCACTTATGAAAAAACCCAAAGAGAGCTTCTGGAAGCTTCTAAAGAGTTAAGCTCTTTAATTGCCATTTTAGAAAAAAACTATTTTGAAGAAAAGAACTTAACTTTTCATAAAAGAAAAGGTTTTCTGCCCTGGCCGGTCAGGGGCAAAGTCATTTCTTCATATGGGAAGGTTAAAAACAAACGGTTTAAAACATTCTCCCATAATAATGGGATAGAAATCGCGGCGCCGGTCGGGAAAAGTGTGCGGGCAATTCATAATGGGGAGGTTTTATATTCAGGGAATCTCAAAGGTTACGGTTTGATAGTCATCCTTGGTCACGGTAAAGGTTTTTACTCCCTTTACGCGCATCTCAGCAAAAGTATGGTAAACAAAGGTAACAGAGTTTTAAAGAGCGAGGTCTTTGCTCAAACGGGAGATAGCGATTCCATCAATGGTCCTTTATTGTACTTTGAAATACGCAATAAAAGAGTACCGGAAAACCCTCTCAAATGGCTCAGTGCCGCTAAAAAATAAGCCCTTGGTACTGCTAATCCGCAACAAGGTGTTTTTTTAGCAAAGTTTTACATCTAACTTATTGAAATATTAGCCAATTACTGCAACACGGACAAACGAGCCTGCCCTGTGGAATATCAGTATTGTTATTCTGTAATAAGTTCAATTTACAAAAAGTGAATTTGTACCCGCAGATTAAGTAAAAGTAAATTCTACAGGGTAAATCCATGCCACCCCTGCCTGCTGCTTACTGTCTGCTGTCCTCCGTCATCTGTTTTCTGTCATTTTGGTTGCGGCGAAGCCCCGCTGAGCGTGGCTAAGTTGGGCTGTGTTCTTCGTGGTAAATTTTATTTTGGGTAATCTGTGGTTTACATCTTTTATTTAGTCAAAAACAATGATAACCTTAAAATAAGAGGGTTCAATTTAATAATTTATTAGATTTTTTAATAAGGAGATTTTTAATGCTTGGAAAATTAAAAAACAAACCATTGCGGTCTTCATTGTTGGTTGTCTTATTAGTGACTGTATTTCTGCTGTCCGGCGGAATTAAAAAAGGCCATAGTTTAGGAAACACATATGCAAAACTTAAAATATTCGCTGAAGTTACCTCTCTGGTAGAATCTTCATATGTAGAAGAAGTGCAGCCAGATAAATTGATAGAAGGGGCTATCCGGGGAATGCTGAAAAGCCTGGATCCTCATTCTTCTTATTTACCCCGTGATTCTTACAAAGAAATGAAAGTAGAGACCGAGGGAGAATTCGGCGGTTTGGGAATAGAGATAACCATTCGCGATAATCTCCTTACTGTTGTGTCACCTATTGAAGACACCCCCGCGTATCGAAGCGGCGTTCAGGCCGGAGATATAATAATGAAAATCGATAATGAATCTACCAGGGATATATCCCTGAGAGATGCGGTCAGGAAACTCAGGGGCCCTGTTAGTAGTGAAGTTACTATAACAATATTACGGAAAGAGCTTAAAACCACAAAAGATATTACTATAACAAGAGCAATAATTAAGATTAAAAGTGTTTGGTCTCGAAGAATGGAAGACAATATAGGATATATACGCGTACGAAATTTTGTTAAGACAACGACTGATGAGGTTAAAAAGGCGATGGAAAATTTTTCTAAAGACAACCCTTTCAATGGTCTGGTGCTTGATTTAAGGAATAACCCGGGTGGACTTCTTAACCAGTCAGTGGGAGTTTCAAGCATTTTCCTGAAAAAAGGAAATCTTGTTGTATATACGGAAGGGAGAACCCCTGACCAAAATATGACGTATAAAACGCAGAAAGATAGTAAGTATACGGATTTACCGCTGGTGGTTTTGGTCAATGGAGGCAGCGCCAGCGCTTCTGAAATTGTAGCCGGAGCATTAAAAGACCTTAATAGAGCTGTTATTATGGGTACAAAAACATTTGGAAAAGGCTCCGTGCAAACAATAATTCCGTTGAGTGATGGATCAGGGCTTCGGTTGACTACCGCGAAATATTTCACTCCGAGCGGAATAGTTATAGATAATAATGGAATCATCCCAAATATTGTTGTTGAGAATCCAATTGTTGAACCTGCTGCAGAGGAAGAAGATAATGAAAAAGAGCTGGATACTGATAAAGAAAAGGATATCACGCCACACTTTTCAGGTACTAAAGATAAAACCCCCGGTTTGGAAAACGAACAACCCGATAACAATTCGCCGAAAGACGTAAAAGAAGCCCTGTTCCTGAAAAGATACAAAAAAGACATTCAATTACAAAGGGCTGTTGAGTTGTTAAAGAGTATGGAATCATTTCAAGATATTTTGCAAAAAAAGGCTTCTTAAACTAAAACTCATCTGAAGGATGAAGTCTCATAATATCCTGCATGGCCTGGCGGGGGCTTTTATTTTTGTAAAGTATTAAGTAAGTCTCTTTTATAATAGCGGCACGTATATTGTGTTTTTCAATTAAGTTATATGCCGACTTTACTGTCGCGGCTCCTTCCGCGACAGTAATCGTTTCTTTTTGAATTTCTTCAAGGGATTCTCCTTTTCCAATTCTCAATCCTAATGAACGATTACGGCTTAATTCTCCCGTGCAGGTTAGGATGAGATCACCCATTCCTGAAAGACCCGAAAGAGTTTGAGATTGTGCCCCCATAGCACTGCCTATTTTTATCATTTCAGCAAGTCCCCTGGCAATCAAGGCGGCACGGGTATTGGACACGTTTCCAAGACCGTCTGATATACCGGCTGCAATAGCAATTACGTTCTTTCGCGCCCCGCCAACTTCCACCCCACCAACATCACTGCTTAGAAAATCCCTGACACACGCAGTACTTACTAAATTTTCTAGATGTTACGACGTTCCACGTGTCTTTGTAGTTGAT
>CBDUII010000076.1:0-8934 GCA_965367285.1 uncultured bacterium | reverse complement strand
AAAAATAGAGGAAATAAGTAACACGTTGGAGGGAAAATAAGTTACGGCCATTGTATCTGAAATTAGACTTGAAGAACTTGGAAAAGAGTACAGGATGCAAAAGGTTATCTTTGAGACGGAAAGGGATGTTTATGAACAGATGCGACCTGGGTGGAAGGGAAACAAAGAATATTTGCTGTCTCAGGTAATCGGGCTTGTAGAAAAATTCATGCTTTCTGATAAAATCCAGATTGCCCCGCTTTTGTTTGAGCAAGATCCTGTCAGGCAGCGAATTCTCTTAACACTTAATATGACTAAGGTAGTGCAGCATATATGGGAAGCCATTCGTTTTGAAAACACAGAATCGCTTGTTCCTGTCTTTGATAAGGACAAACCGGTTCGCTCAACAGGAGATGTATTGCCTTGGTATACTGGCAAGCCCTGTGAGTATGCTCAAAAATCACATATTAACTTCTGTGTCTATGATAGCACCTGGGAAGCTGCCGAAGCCTTTGAACTTGATCATAACCCTAATGTTGACAGATGGGTAAAAAACGATCATCTCGGTTTTGAGATTATTTATGCTTTTAAAGGAGTGATAAGGAAATACAGGCCTGATTTTATTATCCGACTAAAATCAGGAAACTTTCTCATTCTTGAAACAAAAGGACAGGACACCCAGCAGGACAAAACGAAGCGTAAATTTTTAGATCAATGGGTAAAAGCAGTAAATGAGCATGGCGGGTTCGGCAAATGGAAGTGGGCGGTATCAAAAAGCACAGCGGATGTTAAAGGGATAATAGGATAAAAACCAATATTAAAAATTACTGATATTGACCGGCTGGCCCCAGAGGCATTTGAAAAATTGATAGCAGTGATTTACAGAAAGCAGGGATACCAGGCAGAACTAACTCCACAGAGTGGTGATCAGGGAGCTGATGTTGTCGCGTTAGCACATGGAAATGAAGGCAGCTCATTTCTTGTTCAATGCAAACATACAATCAACTCAAATAAAGCTCAGGGAGTCAATGGTGTTCAGGAAATACTGGCTGCTTACGGTGTTTATAAAAAATATTACAGCGTTGAGTTTGAAAAAGTGGTCTTTACCAATTGCGAACGTTATACACCTCAAACGGTTCAAATAGCGTCTGATAACGAAGTAATGCTAAAGAGTAGAAAAGATATATCAAAGCTAATTGAAGAATATAGTATTGCAATTGCAGACTTGATTTAAATTCAAAATAACGCTAAAAGCTATGATTGTGGAAAAGATAAAATAATAATCATATCCCGTTAATCTTGTCAAAAAGTAGCTTAACTGTTACCATGATGCATTCATTTAATCCATCGCCCCAAAAGGAGTTAAAAGAAGCCTGTTCTTCAGTTCCCGCAAGTATGATCACCGTTATTTGACGGTTTTTAAGTTTTATTAATTTTGTATATTATCAAGTAAATACAATGACCGGAAATGATATAAGAAGCGGCTTTTTAGACTACTTCCGTAAAAAACAGCATCAGATAATCCACAGTTCTTCTCTCGTCCCCAAAGGAGATCCAACTCTTTTATTTACCAACGCGGGAATGGTGCAATTAAAAGAGGTTTTTCTCGGCAGTGAAAAGCGGAGTTACAAACGTGCCGCTTCTTCACAAAAATGCGTCAGAGCAGGCGGAAAGCATAACGACCTTGAAGTTGTAGGCAGAACAGCAAGACATCATACGTTCTTCGAGATGCTGGGAAATTTTTCTTTTGGAGATTATTTTAAAGAAGATGCTATTCATTATGGTTGGGAATTTCTTACAGAAATAATGAAACTCCCGAAAGAAAAACTCTGGATTACTATTTATAAAAACGATGATGAAGCTTTCAAAATCTGGAATGAAAAAACCCAAACCCCTCCTGAAAGAATTGTACGATTAGGAGAAAAAGATAATTTCTGGAGTATGGGAGAAACAGGACCATGCGGACCATGCTCGGAAATCCTCATTGACCAGGGAGAAGATGTAGGATGGAAAAGGACGAAGTGCAATGTGGAGTGTGATTGCGGCCGCTTCCTGGAACTATGGAACCTAGTATTTATGCAATATAACAGGGATGGAAAGGGTAAGCTAACACCCCTCCCCAAACCATGTGTTGATACAGGTCTTGGCCTGGAACGTTTATCTTCAGTAATGCAAAATGTTCGCAGCAATTATGATACTGATTTAATTAAACCGATTATCTTAAAAATAAGTGAATTAACAGGAAAAAACTATGGTGATAATAAAGATCATGACATATCTCTTAAAGTAATTGCCGACCATGCTCGCGCGGTAACATTTCTTGTAGGAGATGGGGTAATGCCTTCCAATGAAGGAAGAGGTTATGTTCTCCGCCGCATCTTGCGAAGAGCGCTCCGTCACGGAAGAATGCTTGGACAGGAAAAACCTTTTTTGCATAAAATAGCAGGCGGCGTTATAGACCTGATGAGAAATGCCTACCCTGAATTGATTGATATGCAAAATTATATATCTAAAGTTACCCTGAGTGAAGAGGAGCGGTTTTCCAATACGTTAAATTATGGCATGAGCCTGCTGGAAGAAAAAATAAATAAATTAAAAGAAAACGGTCAGAAAACCTTTCCGGGTGATGAAGTATTTAAACTCTACGATACATACGGCTTCCCTGTTGATTTATCAGAAGATATTGTGAACGATGCCGGGCTGGAGTTCGATTCCACGGGATTTCAAAAAGCAATGGAGTCCCAGAAAAATAAAGCCCGGGCTGCCTGGAAAGGTTTCGGGGAAGATGTCAAAAAGATATACAAAACCCTGTCAGGGAAAATACCCACTACTCAATTTGAAGGTTTTGATTCGCTAAAAACAGATGGGACACTACTGGTCATTATAAAAAAAGATTCTATTGTAGAGTCCGCGTCATCAGGAGATGAGGTTGATCTGGTTTTCGATAAAACTGTTTTTTATGGCGAATCAGGGGGTCAGGCAGGAGATGCGGGAAAGATATCAGGAGATTCGATTCAAATTCAAGTACTCACCACCCACAAGCCATTACCTTCCCTTTTTGTGCATTCCTGCAAAATAAAATTCGGTACTATTAAAAAAGGGATGAAGCTAACACTGCAAGTTGATATGGAAGACCGGCAGGCAACTGCATTAAACCACACCGCCACGCATCTTCTCCAGGCCGCTTTAAAAGAAGTGCTGGGGGATCATGTTAAACAGGCGGGATCGCTTGTGGAAAAAAATCGACTTCGCTTCGATTATACTCATTTTTCTCCTTTAACTTCGCGCGAGAAAGAGAAAATAGAAGAGATTGTCAATCAAAAAATCCTGGAGAATATTCCGGTTCAAAAAAAAGCTATGCCTGTTGATGATGCTATAAAGGAAGGCGCTACGGCAATCTTCGGAGAAAAATATGGAAATGAAGTGCGGGTTGTCACTGTTGAGGGTTTCAGCAAAGAACTTTGCGGAGGAACTCATGTAAACGCGACAGGTGATATTGGTCTTTACAGAATAATCTCGGAAGGAGGAATTGCGGCCGGGGTGAGAAGAATCGAAGCGATTACCGGTAAAAAAGCCTTCCAAAGGACAAAAAAAGAAGAAGCGAGTTTAGTTGAAATAAGAAAATGTATGAACGCGCAGCCTGAGGAAGAAGTGGAAAAAGTAAAAAAGATGATAGACAGAACAAAAAAGTTAGAAAAAGAGGTGGCGCGCCTTAAAGAAAAATTAGCCCACGGAGGTGAGTCACAGGATATCTTTTCAGAAGTAAAAAAAATTAACGGCGTTTCCGTGCTGGTAAAAGAATTAGAAGAGGCGGACGCGGCTACTCTCCGAACATTTATAGATAATGCGAAAAATAAACTCGGTTCCTGTATTGTCGTTATTGGGAGTAAACATGAGGATAAAGTTACTTTGGCAGCAGGCGTAACCAAAGACCTCACAAAAAAATATCATGCCGGGAAGATTATAAAAGAGGTCGCTGCTATCGCAGGAGGAAGCGGCGGGGGCCGTGCGGATATGGCCCAGGCAGGAGGCAAATTTCCGGAAAAACTTTCCGAAGCACTTAAAAAAGTATTTGAGATAATTACTTAAACACTTAAAACAAATAAAAACACTGTTCATCACCAATTATGTCATGCCCGAATGTTTTTATCGGGCATCCAGAAGTTTGTCCCTCTCAGATTCCCGCTAAAGCTTGTCCTCGTATGCTTTAAGCGGGGAGCGTGCGGGAATGACAGCCTTGTGGTTTTGTGGAGTGGGCTGTAATGTCTTAATGTTTTTTGCTTACTGCCTACTTCTTTTAGCTCGCCCGAAGGGCGTTATGTTCTTTTCCAGGCTCATCTCACTATGTATTTTCCAGTACCTTTTAAACGATCAAGCTCTTGTTTAACTTTAAGGTATTTATCTGTGGTTTCCCGAAGGCGATGGGCTAATATTTCAGAAAACATTTTATAGATTGCGGCATGAAAGGAATCATACCCTTCCTCTTTCATCTTTAGTAAATAAGAAACGTCCACGGCTAAACAGACTGTCTCCTCAAGGGCCTTTACCGTAGCCGACCTTGGCCCTTGGCCGAGAAACCCCATCTCGCCGAAAATATCTCCACACCGCTTTAGTCGGTCCACATACTTTCCGCCTTTTTCGACTTGCACACATCCGGAAAGCATAAAATACATCCAGATTTCATCAGTCCCTTCCTCAATAATGATTTCTTCGGGTTCATATTGCCGAATTTTGCTGAGACGGAGCAGATCCTTAAGTTTCTCTTCATCATAGGGTTTAAAAATCGGGAGGTTCTTGATTTTTTTAACGACGCTATCCTGTCCTTCAAGATATTGAGATTCTTTCATCAAGCCTCCTGCCTACTTAATGATATGTTCATAGGAAAACAGGCATTACTAAATAAGCATACTTTAAAAAATTGCGGTTTTTAAAATGCTATAAACAGGGTAATTTAGCAAAATACCTTTGTTTTGTAAGCAGCGGAAACTGTGACTAATCGAGCATTGTTATAAATTGCCTCTTAAACCATCAAGCTCTTTCTTAACCTCAAGGTATTTCTTGGTGGTCTCCCGCAGGCGCAGGCCTAATATTTGAGCAAACATCTTGTAAATTGCTGCATGAAGAGAATCTTGTTCTTCATCTTTACACATTAAGCAAATGGGAAATGTCCACTGCCAGGCAGACAGTATCTTTAAGAGCCCTTACAGAAGCAGACCTGGGTTCTTCATCAAGAAACCCCATCTCTCCGAAAATATCTCCACAACGGAACAGCGCGGAAATTATCTTATCCCCCTTTTCGATCTGTACGCATCCGGAAATCATAAAATACATCCAATTTTCTTCAGCTCCTTCTTTTATTATGAGTTCTTGGGGTTCATATTGCCGAATCTTGCTGAGACGGAGCAGTCCCTTAAGTTTTTCTTCACTATAGGGTTTAAAAACCGGAAGATTCTTGATTTTACCTTGTCCCTCAAGATATGGAGATTCCTTCATACAACTCCTGATAATTTAATGTTCATTCCAATACAAAAACAGGAAATACTATAGCACATTGCCGCCAAAAAAATATTTTATTTAATGATGAAAAATTTTACTGGACGTGCTTGAAATTATGTTTATAGATCTATAAACATACTAATTATGAGAAATCTTATTACATTTGCCCTTGCTGTTTTATTCCTGATAAGCGGTTTGGTTTACTTTATAACTGGAAATCATACTCTACGTCCTAATCGGGAAATACATGGCTGGTATACGGAAAAGAAAATAGAGACACAATAACCTGTATTCCTTCATCAACTCCGGTCTCACTTCTGTTACGGTTTTAACCTTTAAACCCTGCTTTTTGTCCTGTTACTTTTTCTCTTATTTAAGCCATATAAAACACTAGACTCCTGTCTGGTGATGTAGTGGCTATCCAGACGAGATGGTATTTGATATGATGTGGTCGTATGAGATTTCGGAAAAGTGCCCATGCGATCTATAAAACGGAATACCATATCGTCTGGATACCGAGATATCGGAGGAAATTTTTCGTTAAAGGGGTAAAACAATATTCAGAGAAAATACTATGCCACATACCCGAACTTGCTCCCGATATCGAGGTAATAAAAGTTAATGTACAGGAGGATCATATTCATATGGTGATAGTGGTACCTCCCAGAATTGCAGTTGCCAAAGTGGTTCAGTTTATCAAAACTCAATAAATCTATGAAAAATAAAAGTATAAAACTTTTCGAATACGAAGAGAGTTTTAAATTAATTAAAGACCTTCAGTCTGACTATTTCTTGACTCGGGATGACTTTATTATCAATATTGAACTTCTTAAGAACGATACAATTAGTGATTTGCTGAACAAAACAGAAAAACAATCCACAATGTTAAAGAATATTGCTGATGTTAAGGTTGGATTGAAAGTTTATCAAGTTGGAAAAGGGAAACCACCACAAACAAGAAATATGAAAGAGAAACGAATATATCATTCTAAAAGAAAGATAGATGACACATATTTTAATTATTTAGATGGAAAGGATGTAAACCGCTTTTATTTAAATTGGTCTGGCGAATACTTGAAGTATGGAAAACATTTAGCGGAACCAAGAAGCAGTTTTGATCTTTTTTCAACAAAAAGAATATTGGTCAGGCAAATTCCATCAAAGCCTCCTTATTGCATAAATGCTTGCTTAACTGATGAAATATATTTAAATGACCTCAATTCTATGAATATTATTAACATTAAAATTGAGCCTGAGTATATCTTAGCACTCTTAAACTCTAAATTAATTTCATTTTGGTTTATGTATAAGTTCGGAAAATTACAGAGAGGTATTTTCCCGCAGTTTAAAATCAATGAACTAAAATTATTTCCCATTAAAGAAATATCATCAACTTCGTTAACGAAATTCTCTCCATCACCAAATCCGAAGGGTACCTACAGAATCCCCAAAAACAAGCCAAAGTAAAAGCCCTTGAAACAGAAATCGGTCAGCTCGTTTACAAACTCTGCGACCTCACTTCTGAAGAAATCAAAACCGTGGAAGGTAAAGATGAAAACGCTGGTTGAGCAGATAAAAGCGCGGGATAGTTTTTCTCAGTTCAACTCAATCCCCGGCAGGATATTTTTAGATACAAACGTCCTGCAATACCTACAGGATTTTGGCGAATATATCTTTGAGCATTACCGGGAAAACGAGGAATATTTTTTGGTGCGAAAAGGTAAAATCAAAAAAGGAACACGGTTATTCAATGAGATTGAAGCCTTACACGATTTCTTCATCGGCGTAAACCGGGCGCATTTTGAATTTGCCCTGTCGCCCTCTGTTTATAAGGAAGTTTCAGCAAGCGGAGATAAAAGATTTGTTCAATGGTTCCATGATGTATGGGACCACTGGGAGGCGGTTGTTTACGAATACGAGAATGGAGAAGCATTTTCAGAAAACGCGGAAATGAATTATAAAAAGGCGGTTAATGACAACTCCCTGCATGGTAGCCTTTCAGTAAAAGACAAAGAGATCGTGCTTGACGCCATCCGCTTTGACTGCGATGCACTGTTAACCGTTGACCGTTTTGCAAAAGACCAGAATAAAGAGATGTATGCATTCAGAAACTACGGACTAATGATACTGACACCTGTTGAGCTAATGGAGCTAATAAATCCCTATCAGGCGCTATGGTGTTGATAACTTGACTAAAATAATCATGATTAAAAACGGTACCAAATCGTTCCACCTGACATTTTTCCGCTCTGCTTCAAAATGCAGATGAACTCAATCGATACCTTAGGATGATGGAACAAATGCAAGCACCTAAATTATTTATATCTTACAGTTGGTCAAGCTCTGTTCACGAACAGTGGGTATTGGACTTGGCTTCTGAGCTTAGGGAGTCTGGTGTCGATGTTATATTGGATAAATGGGCTCTGAAAGAAGGCTATGATGCTGTCGCATTTATGGAAAAGATGGTAACCAATCCAGAAATTAAAAAGGTGGCTATTATTTCTGATGAGATTTATGCGGCAAAAGCTGATGGTAGAGCCGGAGGAGTAGGAACTGAAACTCAAATAATATCAAAAGAAGTCTATGAAAAACAAGAGCAAGACAAGTTTGTAGCTGTGGTTGCACAAAAAGACGAGGTTGGTAAACCTTATCTACCAACATATTACAAATCCCGCATTTACATAGATTTAAGTGAACCGGACAAATACGGAGAAAATTTTGAAAAACTTCTTAGGTGGGTATTTGATAAACCTCTTTATGTGGAGCCTGACCTCGGTAAAAAGCCTTCATTTCTGGATGAAGAAGAGTCCATATCATTAGGCACAACAGCAATTTTCAAAAGGGCTGTCGATGCTATAAGAAATAATAAGACTTATGCATCAGGTGCTATGGACGAGTAGTTAACTACTTTTTCTGAACTTCTTGAAAAATTTAGAATAGAAAATTCTGGAGTATAGTTTGATGATGCCGTTGTTAAAAGCATTGAAGAATTTCTTGCAGAACGCAATGAGGCTATTCAGCTTTTTGTTGCCATAAGCCAATATGCATCGGAGGATGAAAACATTCAAAAAATCCACCGGTTTTTTGAAGGGCTTGTACCATACATGAATCGTCCAGAGCATGTAACACAGTGGAGTGAATGGGACTTTGATAATTTCATATTCATTGTTCATGAGTTGTTCTTATATGCAGTTGCGGTTCTAATTAAACATGAGCGTTTCGACCAGGCAAACTTCTTGATGGAACAAAAATATTATATGCCGGGTAACTCTGACTATGGCCGCGATGTAATGGTTAGTTTTATCGTTTTTCGAAAATATATGCGTTCGCTTGAACATCGTAATAAAAGACTTGGTTTAAGAAGTATTTCTGTAATAGCAGATCTATTAAAAGAACTGTGTACAGTAACAGGAGTGGATGTTCGAATCCTAATTCAGGCTGAATTTGGTATCTAACTGG
>CBDUII010000075.1:0-8951 GCA_965367285.1 uncultured bacterium | reverse complement strand
AAAAAATAGAAGCTATAATAAAACCTTTTAAATTAGATGAAGTTAAAGATAAACTGAACGAAATCGGTATAAAAGGTATTACTGTAAGTGAAGTAAAAGGGTTTGGCCGACAGAAAGGCCATACGGAATTATACAGAGGCGCGGAGTATGTCGTTGATTTTCTGCCAAAGGTAAAATTAGAAATCATTGTTTCCGATTCTATGGTGGAAGATGTTGTTGAAGCAATCACAAAAACAGCGCAAACAGGAAGAATTGGCGATGGAAAGATTTTTGTGCTTCCTGTTGAAGATATTATAAGAATTAGAACAGGAGAGCATGGAGAAGAAGCTGTGTAGAATCATATGGCCAGCCGCAAGCAAAGGGACTTATGCTTAAAAATATGGTTTCGGCAATAAAGTTTGTAGTGCCTAAACCGGCAGGGGCCGGAACCAAATTAGCTCACTTTTTCCGACCGCATAGATATCGTTATGATTCAAAAAAGCTTTCTTAAAGAATACTTTTTATAGAGTAGTAATATATAACGCGCCCATAGCTCAGCTGGATAGAGTAACTGATTGCGGTTCAGTAGGTCAGAGGTTCGAATCCTCTTGGGCGCGCCATTTTTCAATAACTTACAGAAGCTGCTACAATATTTTCCAAAACTTTTCTAAAATTCTTGTAAAAATAATAAGTTGCACTACTAATATTCAGCATATTTTTCAAATAACCACGAAAGACACGAAAAGAACAAAAAAAATAAACCAATATTTATTATTTCGTGACTGTTGTGTGTTTAGCGGGTTAATAAATTAAATAAATAAAAACATTAATGTTGAATTGATTTATAAAGGGGAGAATTACAGCTTGATTTACATAAAATACGCTTGACGTACAATTCTTCTTCTTATTTATTCCTCTAAAAATAAAGGATTAGCCCAGATGGATGCTCCAAGCGGTTCACTGATAGTTTACGCTACAGCGCCTGGTTCTGTTGCAGCGGATGGAGCGGCATATGGATTTTGGTCATCGGAGACTGTGGGTTTCTTTCGCGCCCGCGTCGTCTCCTTCGATGATGGCAATGTCTTCAATAACTCTAGTATCAACTGCCTCTACTTTGGGGTTCGTGCCGTTCGTTCCGGACAATATTGATCATTTGATTATTTAACCCTAATCACCTTTCGGCCTTTTCCCCATCCTGTAAGGATATTTTAATACATTGAGTGGGAGCAATTCCAATATAGTGCTGGTAGAACCAACAAACGGAATTTAATTCCAAATGTTGGTTTATTTGGAGACTAAACCGAAAAATATTTTAAAAATTCCATTGGCATAAAATATGCGCCCTTAGCTCCTTCTTTTACTCTTTCAAATACCTCATTTGTCAGTGGTGGCCTGGGAGAAATTAAACCTCTCTTAATACCTTCCTTTAAGTTATCCGCCGATTTTCTATCAGCATCTCTATAATTAACAACAGAATCATTTTTTATAAAAGGATGGTCGCCCGCTCTTAAAATACAGGAAGTATCACTGTTATCCCTTTGAGTCGTCACACTAACCCATAAAACTTCATCTTCACTTAGAATAGCTATAACGATGTAAAGGTGACTATAAGCACAGTCAGGGGTGGGAGCGAGAAAGGTAAATCCAGGTTGGATGTCAATTATTAGGTAGAGAGCATTTCATTCACATAATTAAGACTTGTGACTTCATGTTTAATTCTTTTTATATCTTCATCTGTTTTATTGCCTTCTTTAAGAATTGTTTCTATGTGAATAGGTTTACTGCCTCTCTCAATCTCTTCCCATTCACCACACTCATCATGGCAATAATCCTTTAGTTCATACTGGTCTCTATTTTTGTGCTCAGTGGAAAGATTATCAATTAACTCCGTTTCTGCCTTACTTAACTTCCCTAATTCTGGCAATCCTTCCTTTATTTGTACTTCATAGTGGCTTGGATAAGTAATATGTTTGTTCCAGTAAGGATAATGCTTTGACCTAATCATATCGTAAGTCTGGCTTACTACGGGTCCTAATGGCATAGAAACATAATTATCCCCAGTTAAAGGTCTTTCCCAGTGAATTAATGCATATCGGTCAGCAAGATATAGTAATTTAATCAATTTCATATAGTTCATACTCTTATTATTTTTCTCTAAGAATAATAAAGCTGCTTGAGTGGTTTTTTCTTTATTAAATTTAAATTCAATCATAATGCTCTTCCATCTAATTCACTTATATTATAATTCTATATATTAAGAATGTTCAAGTATATAGTTGAAAACGACATTGGTTTTGTAAGAAGATTCTTGCCAAAAAAACTGACTTTGCTACAATCGATCATAAAGAAATAAAGGATATTGAATGCTTGTTAAATAACAGGCCTCGAAAATGCTAAAAATTTAAACCTCCTGCTGAGGTCTTTAAGTCATGTGTTGCACTTGTTCCTTGAATGTATATTTGAACTTAGATTCCCGCTTTCGCGGGAATGACAATAGAAGCCAGCACACCTGTCATTCCCGACTTGATCGGGAATTTATAAACATTGAAATTCTTATACATTAAATTAGTTAAATATCAATGACCAGCTAAAAAAACAGACTCATAAGGATATGCCCCTAATAGATTTAAAAAAATATAAACAGAACGAGAACAGGAAACTTTCTCTATTGACCGCAGTTATTTCCCTTTTGGCCCTAACAGTAGCGATGTTTGGTGATGTTCTATTTTCCTTTAAAGACTTTGTCCTTTCAACCTCAAGAGGGGACATAGATTTTCAATTTGCTTATTGGCGAGCGTTTGGTTTCGACCAACTCAAACAAGGAAACCTGGCTCTTTGGAATCCTCACCTATTTTCAGGGATGCCATACTTTGGAGGATTTCAATCAGCGCTGCTTTATCCCTTAAACATTTTTTATTTGATAATGCCTCTCCCAAATGCGATTAATTTCGGTATCGCACTGCACGTATTTCTTGCCGGTGTTTTTATGTATCTCTGGGCATCATACCGTGGATTATGCCTTTCTGCCTCTCTTCTTTCCTCAATTATATTTATGTTCTGCGGCGCCCACTTCATGCACATCTATGCCGGCCACCTATCTAATCTCTGTACTATGATATGGGCGCCACTCCTGTTTTTCATCAATTGACCGATTGTCGGATACCGGTTCATGGCGGTGGTGTCTGCTTGGCATGTTTGCCATCACCATGCAAATACTGGCAGGACACCCCCAGTATGTATTTTATACTGCTGTAGCCGCGATCATCTATACAGGTTTTTCCCTGTCAAAGTCCGGAAACCGTATAGGATTAACATCTGGATTTTTTCTTATGTATGGAGGAGCAATTGCTATAGCGGCAATTCAGATTCTGCCCGGGATTCAGGCAGCAGAGGAAAGTGTGCGGAGCGATGGCCTATCTTTTGAATTTGCCTCTACATTCTCTTTTCCTCCTGAAAACCTTATGACTCTTTTTATACCAGGTTTTTTCGGTAACATTACAGATTTACATTATTGGGGACGCTGGTATTTATGGGAGAACTCGCTTTTTATGAGCGTTACAGGATTTTTTCTTTTAGTATACGGCGCTATTCATGGGGATAAAAACATCCGTCGCTTTTCAGTAAGTATGGTGTTGATGCTTTTGTTGCTTGCTCTGGGCGCTAACACGCCACTGTTTACTATTCTTTACAACTGGATTCCCGGTTTCAATAAATTTCGCGGAACTTCAAAATTTATTTTTCACGCATCCCTTTTCCTTGCGATGCTTGTCGCTATTGGTTTTGATCATCTCGTCAAATACCGTAATGTTCAGCGTGGAACAATTATCAGCATTATGATTACCTGCATTTTCGCTGTAATCGCTGCCTTCAGCATCAGGTATAGTATTGCGGCGGATAATTCAACAGGGTTTTGGCATGGAATTATACAGAGGGTGTTTGAAACGCGGCAGTCATATCTTCCCAGGGCTTTGCATAATGACGGTTTTGTGTATAGTGCAGGAGTATTGGCTTCTAATGGTCTTTTTGTTTTTGCCGGCATCTGTCTGCTGTTGTTGCTGCTCTTTTTTCTCACCAGATTTTCCGATAAAGCGGTCTATGCAATTGCCCTGTTAGCGATTATAGAAATATTTATTTTTGCCAGGAGCTCACGTCCTACCTTTCTACTATCATTATTTTTATCACCAGAAATCAAGCAATTATTGACAGATCCTCCTGATGATATTCGGATGTTAAACATTCGAAATCCGAATATCGCCATGTCCGCGGGGTTGTATGATCTATGGGGGTATGACCCCGGTGTACTGAAACGATATGCCCAATTCATGAGCTATACTCAGGGACACAAGCCTGACGATGCAACTCAGTATATTGAGTTTTCTCGTTTTCACAAACTTTATAAAATGCTCAGGGGCCGCTATATTATTATTCCTGATGGAAACAGTACTCAAATTGAAGAGATTCAAAATGTAATGCCCCGCCTGCAATTGATTCAGGACTGGGTTGTCAAAACAGAGCGTGATCAAATTTCTGCGGCTATGGAAGATGCCGGTTTCGACCCTGCTCAAAAGGTGGTTCTCGAAGCACCACCCTTGCCAGCACCTATAAAATCTGAAGAAAGAGGTGTGGCGACGGTTGTTGACTCCTCAACAGATCATCTTACTATTGAAGCAGAATTACCCAACCCCGCAATTCTCTTGATTACCGATGCGTATAGTAAAGGTTGGCGTGCACGGGCGTTATCTGGAAGCCATCAAAAGAAATATGATATTATGCCGGCAAACTATATCCTGCGAGCAATCCCACTTTCCAGAGGGTATCATCACTTCCGTGTTGAATATTTACCAATAGAATTTATTATCGGAAAATGGATATCCATTTTTTCGGTTATAGTTTATGTCTGTTTTCTCGGATGGTATTGTTTGAAATCCATGGCCTTTTTCCGAAGTTGAGTAACATTCATAAATATGTTATAAATGTCTTAAATGTAAGTAAATACACTAGGAGAGATGGCCGAGTCTGGTTGAAGGCGATTGATTCGAAATCAATTGTCCTGGAAACGGGATCGGGGGTTCGAATCCCTCTCTCTCCGCCAGAAAAATTGTAAGGCAATTTAGTGCTTTCAGAAATTCATTAAGAAAAAATTGAAATATTTTTTTACATTTGAGTAGTAGTTATAAGTTATTCGTATTTGCGAAGCAAATCCAGGAGAGATGACCGAGCGGTTGAAGGTGCACGCCTGGAAAGCGTGTGTAGGCAACCCCTACCGAGGGTTCGAATCCCTCTCTCTCCGCCAGAAAAACTGGGAACCAATTTTCACCTTCAACTGAAAACTATAAATAGTAATTGTTATTTACTAATCGTATTTGCGAAGTACTTTTTACTGATAACTCAATAACTATGTTCAGTACATAAAAGTTAAAAGTATTTGCATAGCAAATCAAGTTTGGGTCTCACGCGACAGAGGACTGTGAATCCCGTCAGATCCGGAAGGAAGCAGCGGTAAGCAATAATCTTTGAGTGCTGTGAGGTAGCCCAACCTTTATCAACTAACAATTAACAGTTATCAATGGATGTTTTTATTCATAATGGTTCATAAACGATTGATAACTGCTAATTGATCATCACCTAATTTTTTATGACATATCAGATTACAGCCCGGAGATGGCGGCCGCAGATTTTTGATGAGATAATCGGACAGGAACATGTTGTCCAAACACTCAAAAACGCTATCGAGCAAAATCGCCTTGCTCAAGCCTATCTTTTCTCAGGAACCCGCGGAGTGGGAAAAACCACAACCGCCCGCGTTCTGGCAAAGTCTTTAAATTGCGCTGAAGGAATTTCCGTTTCACCATGCGGCAAATGCGACAGGTGTATAGAAATTGTTGAAGGAAACTCCATGGATGTCCTGGAAATTGATGGAGCATCGAACAACTCGGTAGATGATATCAGGGAACTCCGGGAAAACGTTAAATACGCTCCTGCTAAAAGTCGCTTTAAGATTTATATAATTGATGAAGTTCATATGCTTTCCAAAAGCGCTTTTAACGCCCTTTTGAAAACCCTTGAAGAACCCCCGGAACACATTAAATTTATTTTTGCCACGACGGAAGAAAATAAAATTCCAGAAACAGTTTCATCCCGCTGTCAATGCTTTGAATTTCGCCATATCTCTTATAAAGATATTATTTTTCAATTAAAAAAAATTACTAAAAACGACGGAGTAACTATTGGTGATGAAAGCCTTGCCATAATAGCTAAAACCGCCGAAGGCAGCATGAGGGACGCTGAAAGTATCCTGGACCAGGTTGTTTCTTTTGCGGGAAAAGAAATTAAAAGAGACGATATTGTTTCTATCCTGGGACTGGTTGGTTTTGATAATATTGCTGCTTTCATGGATAAAATTTTCGAAAAAAAACCAACCCCGTTATTGGAGCTTTTTCAGGAGCTGGTATTCCAGGGCCAGGACTTTCGCCTTTTTCTCAAAGAACTAATGGAATATGTTAGAAACCTTATTGTTTTGAAGATTTCAAAGGAATCAAAAAAATTAATTTCTCTGTCACCTGAAGAAATTAACAAATTAAAAGGGCAGGTTGAAAAGGTCTCTTTAGACGAACTGCACCAGATTTTTAAAATTATTTCAGATGTTGAATTAGACGTAAAAAGATCCTCTTACCCTGTGATGTTAGTGGAAATGGCATTAATCAGGTTAACGGAAATAAGACCGTTTCAATCTATAGATAATATTATTGAATCTCTCTCTCAAATCGGAAAGGAAATTGACCCTGATGGAACCGGCAACGCATCTAAAATAAAAGAAGAAGCATCGCGCTACGAAAGCTTGAAAGCGGATGATAATTTTAATGATACTGAGAAAATCTGGGAAAAAATCAAAATCAAAACCAAAGAGAAAAAGGATCATCTGGGGATGTTTCTTGATAGCGGCGAATTGGTTAGCATAACTGACAATAATGTTGAAATTGGTTTTTCAGATAGATTTACTTTAGAGCGGATGCAAAAAGATGAAAACAAAAAAATATTGTCAACGGCAGTCGAAGAAGTGTTAAATAAAAAAATAAGGTTACTTCTTAAAGAAACTGCAGGTAGGAATGAAAAAAAAGAGGAAAAAAATGAAAAAAAAAGCACAAAGCAAGAACAAACCGGCGGGGTTGATAAAGAAATAGTTCGGGAGGCCCTTGATATTTTTGGAGGAGAAATAATTGGAGAAGGATAGCAACAAGTGCTAAGATACAAATAATTTTTTTAAGAAAGGAGATATGATGCAAAAAGGCTTAGGAAATATGATGAAACAGGCGCAGCAGATGCATACCAAAATGGAGGAAATTCAGAAAGAATTGGCGGATAAAAAAATCGAAGCGGAATCCGGCGGGGGCATGGTAAAAGTAACGGCAAACGGAAAAGGAGAAATACTGTCCATCAGGATTGAAAATGAAATTGTTAAGCAGGAAGATAAAGAGGTTTTGGAAGACCTGCTTCTTGTCGCTATTAATGAAGCGCTGAGGCGTTCTCAAGAATTAAATGTCTCAGAAATGTCTAAAGTTACCGGAGGTCTAAAAATACCAGGGTTGTTTACTTGAAAAAACTGATAGCTTAAAAGCAACATGAAAAATTCTGATTCTATCGTACAATTAATTGACGAGTTTAAAAAATTCCCTGGCATCGGGCAAAAAACAGCGGAAAGACTCGTTTTCTTTCTGCTTAAAGAGCAAAAAGATGTTTCCAGGGGATTGGCTGAAGCGATTCTCAATTTAAAAGATAAAATTAAAAGCTGCTCCACATGCAACAGTATTACAGAAAACGACCCCTGCAATATATGCATTGATCCGAAAAGAGACCCAAAAATAATATGTGTGGTAGAAGAACCCCGTGACCTTTATGCCATCGAAAGAATGGGAGAATATCCCGGGCGTTATTATGTGCTGATGGGGAGTATCTCGCCGCTGGATGGAGTGGGACCGGAGGACATTCAAGTTGATGGACTGATAAAAAGAGTAAAAAAAGACGGGATTCAAGAAGTTATCCTGGCTACCAACCCCAATATGGAAGGGGATGCCACAGCAATCTTTATTTCCAATTTATTAAAATCCTTAGAAGTAAAAGTCACAAGAATTGCGCACGGTTTGCCTGTCGGAAGCGATCTTGAGTACGCCGATGAAGTCACTATCATGAGATCCTTTGAAGGAAGAATGGAAATGTAGCAAACCCTTTCCCACTTAAACTTCTCTCTTACTTGTCCTGAAATAAGGCACGCAATTCCTGAAAATAAGCCATAAAAATAGATATTTGAGACACATAAGCATCTTAAATGGCATTTATTAGAAATTGAATGACGCTTTTTAGTGCAAATAGCTGTCAGGTAATATGAGGAGCTTGTAGATGGATATCAGGCAGGAACCCCGGAAATTAAATTTCAGCTATTCCTATCAGCCGATACCTCCATGTATGCTTCGAGCTATTGATAAAAAAAAGGTATCGTCAATCACAAAACGAAAACCGAAAAAAGAACCTGATTCTGAGGAAGAGAAAGAGTTACTGTATTGCACTTATTGCTTGAAGTTAATAACAAGTGGAGACCAGCGAATCCGAATGGGAGGAAGCCATGAGCATGTATTTATCAACCCGGCTGGAGTAGCTTTTAATATAGGATGTTTCGGAGACGTACCGGGAGCTGTCTCCCAGGGGATGCCGACGGAAGAATTTACATGGTTTAAAGGATATCAATGGCGTATGACCCATTGCAGCGGATGCCTCATCCACATCGGCTGGCAATACCTGCAGGTCGATCAAAGTGGTTTTTCAGGGCTGATACTCACCAGGCTTACTACAAAGAAAGTTTAAAGTGCCTACAAGTTAGGCCTTCGGCAACTTTTTTTATAGTGTTCGTAATTGATTCCTTTTTTCGAGTAATTTGGGTGGCATGGACAAACGGTTTTTGTTTGTCCGTGATAGCCAAA
>CBDUII010000074.1:0-8971 GCA_965367285.1 uncultured bacterium | reverse complement strand
CTATTCTCAAAAATTCGGCCATTGAAAATAAAGAACTTACAAGCCTGAAAAACCACCAAATAGGGGTTTTTCTACAGCCTCAACGAACAACCTCGAACCAGCAGAGTACCTGCGAAGACTTGATTTTTCAAATTATAGATTTAGAAAAAAATCATAAAAAATCTGCGTTTATCTGCGTCCCCAAAAAGCTTTAGATAGTATAGTTATATCTCAAAATAATTAAGTCCTACGGCTTTACGGACCTGCTGGAGAGTGTTACAGGCGATTTTCCGGGTTTTTTCCGCGCCCTTTTGTAATATATGAATTACATCTCCCGGGGAATTCTCGTACTTTTTTCTTTCCTGACGAGCATCAGCAAAATATTCCCATATCATTCCGAAGAGCTCTTTCTTAATATCCGAATATTTCAGCGGTTTGTTGCGGTATTTATCATCTAACTCTCTAATCGGATCTTCATCCGCAAAAAGTTTATAAATAGCAAAAAGATTGCATGTTTCAGGGTTCTTGGGTTGGTCTACCGGGGTGGAGTCAGTAACAATACTCATTACTTTTTGCTTCATGGTTTTCTCATCCGCGAAAATTTCTATTGTATTATCATAGCTTTTTGCCATCTTCTGCCCGTCCAGTCCCGGAACAGTTGCCAAATCTTTTTGAATTTCTTCCTCAGGAATTACGAAGATGTCACCGTAGGCATTGTTGAACTTCACAGCAATATCTCGTGCTATTTCAACATGCTGTTTTTGATCTTTCCCGACAGGGACAATATGAGATTGGAATATTAATATATCGGCCGTCATTAATACCGGGTAAGAGAAAAGGCCATGATTTGGAAATATGCCCCTGGCAACTTTATCTTTATAAGAATGGCACCGCTCCAACAAACCAACAGGGGTAACATTGGATAATATCCAGGTTAGTTCCGTAACCTCCGGAATATCAGACTGAACCCAGAAGTAAGATTTTTCAGGATCAAGACCCAGGGCTAAAAAGTCCATTGCAGCGCTGAGGGTTTCTTTCCTCAGCTTGTTGCTGTCCGATACTGTAGTCAGGGCATGGTAATTTACCAGGAAACAAAAAAGGTCACCTCTTTCCTGGTATTCGATCATCCGCTTCATCATTCCAAAATAATTTCCCAGATGAAGACTGCCGGAAGGTTGTATACCTGATAAAATTCTTTTTTTTTCGCTCATTTTTTTAACTACATTTGACAGGATTAACAGGACGGACAGGATTTTTTATATATCCCGTTCATCCTGTTATCCTGTCTAATGTTTTAAAATGGTTCTAAAAAAACTTCGTATAAAAAGCGGAATGTTACAAGTTTGTAGTTACGGGAACAGAGAAGAAGATTGCAAACCGGTTTGTTCATCAAAACCAAGCATCAGGTTCATGTTTTGTACCGCCTGGCCGGACGCCCCTTTTACAAGATTATCTATTGCAGAGGAAATAATTACTCTCTGGTTTCGTTTGTCAATGTGAACAGATAAATCGCAAAAATTGGACCCTTTTACATTTTTTGTATCTGCGGCTTTCCCGTTTTCAAGTATCCTGACAAATGGTTTTCCATTATAAAAAGATTTGTAGAGATTTATAATATCTTCAACAGGAAGCAATTGCTTCAGATCAGCGTAAATATTGCTGAGTATGCCCCTGATCATGGGTGCCAATTGGGGTGTAAAAGTAATCTGAGTAGTCGATCCACTCAGCAATGAAAGCTCCTGTTCGATTTCAGGTATATGTCTATGATTAGCCACATTATATGTCACCATGCTGTCATCCCTTTCCGGGAAGGAATAAAACGGATCAGATGTTCTCCCGGCTCCTGAAATCCCTGATTTGGAATCTGCAATAATTGATTTGAGATCAATAAGATTTTCTTTAATAAGAGGAACGATCGCTAAAATAATACTGGTGGAATAGCATCCCGGGTTTGCTATTAAGGACGCAGATTTTATCTTATCTTCTTTTAACTCCGGCAAACCATAGACAGCAGTTTTGCATAGTTCGGGACTGGTATGTTTTGTTGAGTACCACTCCTCATAAACAGAGGTGTCTTTCAAGCGATAGTCCGCGCTGAAGTCAATCACCTTACCACAATTTTGTAGAAAAGAAGGGACTACAGACATTGCGGTTTTATGGGGAAGGGTGACAAAGACAAGATCGCATGATTGCTTTAGCCCATGATCTATAGAGATAAAATTCAGGTTCAATATTTTGCTGAATGACGGAAAAACCGAGGATACAGGCTGCTCTGCATTTTTCTCTGAAGTAATAAAAGCAATTTCAACCTTTGGATGTCCCAGCAATATTCTGATTAATTCTATTCCTGTATATCCACTGCCACCGGCAATACCAACTCTATTGACCATTGTACATTACCTTCAGTTTGTTTTCGGCTGAGGTAATTAATTCTTCCATAATTTCAGCGGTAGGTTGAATAGATTTTACCATCCCGACACTCTGTCCTGCCATAAGGGATCCCTTTTCAACATCTCCATCAATAACCGCTCTTCTCAAGGACCCGAGCCAGAATTCTTCCAGTTTTAATTGTGCCTCGTTTACTTCGATTTTTTTTACTTTAACGTCCTGAAGGTATTTTAATTGCAATTCATTGTATTCCTTGGTGCCTTCGTTCACGATAGCGCGAACCGGAATAACAGGAAGTATCGAGTCAAACTGGGCTGTAACGACCGCGTCCCTTGACTTTGCTCTGAGAAATACCTGTTTAAACTTTTCATGGGCAATGCATTCTTCCGCTACTACAAACTTGGTCCCAAGCTGACAGCCCGCGGCTCCCAGGGAGAGGTAATGAGCTATCATTTCCCCGGTGGCAATTCCTCCGGCGACAAAAACAGGAACTTCTTTAATATTTAATATGATTTCCTGAACAAGCAAGGATGTGGAGACAGGCCCGATATGCCCGCCTGCTTCATTTCCTTCAATAATAAGAGCGTCGACCCCATGCCGTATCATTCGTTTGGCTAAGGAAATAGTTGGGGCAAAACAGATAACTTTTGAGCCAGCCTCTTTAACTCTTTGTATGTCTTTTCCGTTAGGGATACCTCCTCCAAAAAAAATGTGTGTAACATTTTTTTGAAGAGCAACATCTAACTGATCTTTTAGATAGGGTGTTATCGTAATAATATTAACCCCAAAATTATTTTTTGTTTTTTCAAAAGTTTTGTCAATTTCAACCGCGAGGATATCTCCGGGCATATTAGCGGCAGCGATGATACCAAAACCGCCGCTGTTTGAAACAGCAGCTACCAGACTGGATTCACTGACCCAGGACATGGCGCCGCATAAAATAGAGTACTTGACTCCTAAAAAATCCGTTCCTCTTTTCCAGAGCCTGTTTAGATAATTTAAATCATTCATATTATTTCTGTCCCTCAGAAGGATGAGACGAGTTTAGAGTGAATTCCGCAATTTTTTGGTCTAAATTTTTAATCGTCTGGTTTTGTTTACGGATATTATTTTTCAAACGTATATTATTAACCATCCCAAGTATAGATGCCAGGAAAAAACCACTGAACAATGAACCCAATAATACCACTATAAGGGGAATCAATGTTGTTTTTAACTCGAATTTAAAATTATAATATTTCAGCTCTATGGTCTGCAGATTTTGAACGGAAAAGGCCATTATTACTATTAAAATTATCATCCAAATAATCAATTTTAAGGGAGTCATGGCGAAGGCTTTTCTTTTGCGGTTTTTTTAACTTTTTTCACCCCTTTTGTATCTGTTTCAACACCGGACATCTTTTTTTGTAATGATGGTTTTGATTGGGCATCCGCACTTTCCATTATTTCACCGCTTGGATTCAACCCCTGTTTAATCTTTTCAAATAAATTTCTACCCGATCTGCACAGTTTTTCTCTTGCATCCTTAAAACTATTTTGAATGTTCGCAATTTCCTGTTCTGTTTTTTTTATCTCTTCTTTTTCCTCTTTTATTGACTCCACCAGGCCGACAATTTGTTTGTCATTTTGAATATCTTTCCTGTTTTGTTGAAAAAAATTATAAAGCATTTCTCCCAGTTTGGCCATCTCAATTTCTATCTTTTTTTGAAGTCCATAAATTTTCAACTTTTTTTTCACAATATCAAGCTGAAAAGAAGCTTGATCAGACCCTGCCCCTATTAGCTCTTTCCCTTCTTTAAGTCCATTTTTTATCAACGACATTACTTTCCCCTTTTTATAAAATTAAAGTCTTTTTACCGGGCTTTTTTACAATGAACGATTTTTTATGGCAAAAATATCATACTGTTAGCCCAAACTCTTTGTCAAGACTATAAAAGATTTCTTTTTGGTTGCGGCTTTGAGGTGCTGTGATATAATAAGAAAATTAAAGTAGCTTGAAATAGGGAGTTTATACGCTTATGCCAAAGATAGAACTGCAGCCCAAAGACGAGGAAATGTTAAAAAAGATTAACAAGGTTGCAGAAGGGACTAATATTGTTCAGCGCCAACTTGAGTTAACTTGCGGGCATTGGGACTTTGTTGTTTTTGGTCCCAGCAAAAGCAATATGGTTATCAGGGAGGGATATGCCCAGCATGTGAGAATATTAGACTCTTCCGCTTATATTATCTCTGTCGCAGAACATGGTAATTATACTGGCCGGTCTTATGGCAACATTATGCCTGTCCCCATAGAAGAGCTGGTTGCCGATGATATTCCAGATGAGCTAAAAGGTCTTGAGGTGTTGAATGTTGATCCTTTAAGGCCGTTGTCTATCAGTTTTAAGAAAACTTTTCCTTTATTAAAAGGAGAAAAATTACTTCAAGACAATTATGCCGACAAAAACATTGCCATAATCCAAACTCCTGACGAAAAATACTGGGCTATTTCCGTTTTAAAATATCTTAATGAATGTGATCGGTTCTTCCCGGACTTTCTTAACGATGCAATCAGAAAAGGTCAACTTCCTATTAATGCCAGATTTACAAACTTTTCTTCATTGAAAAATAAAGGTTCCCATTTGCATTAATATAGACTCAATTAGAAAAATGTAAATAAATTGAAAGCACTATATAATATACAGGAAACGTTGCGGAAAGAATAACAAGCCATGTTGGCTGGTTTTGAAGAAAAATAAAAATTGCGGCTAAATTAAGACACCAGATAACACAAAAAATATCCGTTACCCTGGCAAATGGTTTTGTTTTAAATGGCACAATATACTTGAGTGGTACAAAAACTGCCGCTGAAAACATAAAAAATATAATAATATTCAGGAAGATGGGGAGTTTAAGCAGATAAAGATAAAAAACCACCAGATTCCAATAAGAGGGAAATCCCGTAAAAAAGCCCTCTTCTGTTTTGGCTGAAACCTGGCTGAAACCATAAGCGCTTGCCATAATGGGTATAATCCCAAGATAGAGATAGTCTTCCGGAAGAATCCTTAAAAAATATGCCATTGCGACAGGAACCAGCACGTAATTAAGAAAATCTATCAGATCGTCAAGTTTTTGCCCGTCAAATTTTGTCAAAACCTTTGAAACGTTATATCTTCGGGCGAGAAAGCCGTCAGTCGCATCAATCAATATAGCAAGGAACATGTAAAAGAAAGCGGTTTTAATTTCTCCTTTAGCGCAGTGATAAAGCGTCAGGCCGGCAACAGGAATTCCCAAACCGGTATAAATGTGGATCAACCATAGTGCGGAAAATCTGCAACCAAATATCTGCATAATCCCTTTTTTTTAGCAAGTTTTTTGTGCAGCCTGTTGTATTTATTAAACCACGAAGATCACAAAGGGCACGAAGAAAAAGGAATAATAATAAAAATATTCTTTCGTGATCTTCGTGTGCTTAGCTCCGCTGAGCGCGGCTTCGTGGTTATTCATTCATTTTGTTGCGTCTGCTCCGTAGGTTAAAGGTCAAAAATAATCTTTGCTTTCCATTTTCCTTTTTGCTGTTTTAGGGCAAGTTGATGGTATGTCAGAGCTTTTATTTCTGTTTTGATGAGATGTTTTTCACTTTTATAAGCTTCCCCTCTAATTTCGGCGTGCAAATAATTTTCATCCAAGGCAAGAATCCTAAACTCTTTTCCGAGAAATTCCTTGACTTCAAAAAGATATAAAATCTCGTTTAACCATTTTACCATCAAGTTTTCAAGGTCTGTTCCAGGAAGCTTAATCACTCGCTTTTCTGTTTTTTTAATCTGCTCAGGATCGGCGAAAACAGAGATTAGACCTTCCGCTGCATGAGCAAAAAGCTTTTGCAAAGATTCACCATAAACCACCACCGCCACATCAGCAGTTGTTCCAACGATTTTGAAATTTTTATTTGATTTCAAATCAAAAGGCGAGAGAAGTATTGTTTGGCATTTGTAGTTTGGTATTTAGTATTCATTTAGGTCGTGGCTTTCTCGTGAGATGATCAAATGAAATTTGAAGGGAAGACTTTCATGGGTTTTAACTAAGAGTCAAAACTTGCTTCAACAAAAAAATCCAACCCGTCACATTTAAAAGGTATTACAATACAGGGACCATCAGAGGAGTGGAAAATTTCATGATTTTTACCTGATATTACGGTGGGTATCCCGGCCTCAAACTTGAGACCCAAATCGGCAAGCTGCCTCCTTGCGTCGCCTGAAATCATGTTCGTAATTTCACCCACAGCGTCCCTGACTTCATCATCCAGCTCGGTATACTGCTGCATCATCATGGACGATACTACCTTCAAAGCGCATTCCTTTGTGAAACTGACCACCACAGATCCCTGCTTGGCGCCGGTTAAGCCAATAATTCCTGAAATATCCCCCATAGATAGTTTATCTTTTTTCAGATAAGGCTTCCCCGGCACAGGAGTTACTGAAGCCATGGTTTTAAGGACATTTATTGTCCCATATAGAAACGGGTTAATATAAGCCGCTTTCATAAAATTCCCTTTTGATAGACGGTTTTATTTCTGTTTACCCCGTTAGAACGCTACCGACTCCAAGCAGTGGAATCGTTGCGTTCTAACGAGGTTTACTTAAAAATCTTATTGATTTTTTCTTCCAGGGTGATTGCGCTAAATGGTTTTACAATATAATCATTTGCCCCTGCCTGGATGGCGGCAATAATATTTTCTTTTAATGCCTCAGCAGTTACCATCATAAACGGAGTATCCTTCAAATCCGCATCTCCCTTAACGGTTTTCAGCAGTTCCAATCCGCTCATTTTAGGCATATTCCAGTCTGAAATAATAAAATCAAATTTTTCCCCTTTTAGTTTTTCTAATGCGGTAGTTCCATCATCAGCATCGGTAATATTTTTAAAACCCAGCTGACGAAGCAGGTTTGTTATTATTTTCCGCATAGTAGCAAAATCATCCACTACCAGAATTTTCATGTTTGTATCAGCCATATTTGTCTCCTCTGCAAACGTAATTTTTCAAAGAAATAGAAAATCATGTTATCATTTTTTTTAGTTCAATGGTAAATTATTCATGTAAATTAGTACTTTCATAGCAGACAGTTATTTTTTGCTGCTTACTTGTCATTCGTCTTTTGGGTTGCGGCTATGCAGCGCTGTGAGACATCATCAGCACTTATACTACAAATGGCGGCACTTTACAAAAATTTGATTCTCACCTGACAGACCAGAAACCTCCTGTTGCTGAGATTTTTTTGTGGAATCTATGATTTAAAGTTTTATAATCAGAATTGAATTTACCGCAGAGACGCAAAAACCGCAGAGAATAATTTTTTTCTTTGTGTGTACTCTGTGTCTTTGCGGTGCAAAAAATTCTGTATTCTAAATGTAAAGTGTTTACTATGTTAAAAAAATCCGCTGAAATCACTCTTTTTACAATTGTACTGCTAAACCTAAATCCAACAATCGTAAATACTGCTTCTTTGCCGCATTTGGATGAAGCGCTTTCAGAGCAGAAGCAGAAAGGAGTAGTCAAGGGTGACAGCAAAAACTTCGAGATACTTACGCCAAAAGATCGAAGAGAATTTGAAAAGCTGCTCAAAAGAGCTCTTGGTATATCTCTTTTTGAAAAGAAAGAAAAGGCTTTCCTTAAAGTTTTAAAACGGAAATGGAAAACAAGAATAGGTAAACATATTTTACGCGTTTACGCTACTTCATTCGGTAAGCCGGGCAATAAAGGGGAAAACAGATATTTTAAAGATGGATCAAAAGTTCGATGGGGTGTTGTGGCTGCTGCCCTGCCTGATCCTTCCGCAATCGGTAAATGGGTTGAGGTAAGACGTATAAATGGGAATGGTGAAAGAACACGGTGGATTAAAATGAAAGTCAGGGATCTGGGTCCATGGTTCAGGAACGATCCGTACTGGAAGAAAAAAGTAAAGCGACCGAGGGCTGTTCTTTATTTTAAAAAGAAAAAAGAGAGATTCGATGGCAGGGTTGTCATTAATCCGGCAGGGATTGATATTACGCCATGGGGTTGGCAGAAGCTCGGAATACCGGCCAATAAAAGTTATAATTATTCCCAGCATGTGGAATGGAGATTTACAGGATAAAAAAACCCTTTTCACCGCAAAGACGCAGAGGGAAAAAGTTTTCTTTGTGAGTTTTGCGCCTCTGCGGTAAATTAATTTTGCTGCTTAGCACAAAGCTTCCCCGCTTCCTTTCTTGCCCATTGATCTGCACGCATTACGTCGGAAATTTCCCTTATTTTTTTTGGCTGGTGCTTCCCCATTACTTTTTTGATAATTTTTGGAATACCTGTAAAAGAAATAGAGCCCTTTAAGAAAGCTTGAACAGCAACTTCATTAGCAGCGTTTAATACAGCAGGCATGGTCCGGCCAATATTTAAGGCATGAAAAGCATATTTTAGGCATGGGAATTTCTTATAATCCGGATTTAAAAACGTGAGAGTTTTTGTCTTTGTTAAATTAAGAGGAGGGAGATTAGTGGATACCCTTTCAGGATAATTCAAGGCGTAGTTTATTGGAACCCGCATATCAGGCAATCCCATCTGGGCAATTATCGAGGTATCAATAAACTCCACCAT
>CBDUII010000073.1:0-9005 GCA_965367285.1 uncultured bacterium | reverse complement strand
AGTCTCGCTGAGTTTATCCTGAGCTTTTTGAGATTCTTCGCTTCACTCAGAATAACAGGGCAAAATGGCTCGCCTTTTTACTCCAAAAAACAAATCCGGTACATCCTGTTCATCCCGTCAAAAAATCATCTAACAGTTAAGCTTTCGGGTGAGCTTTATCGTAAACTTCCATTAAACGTCCCGCGCTAACGTGGGAATATTTTTGTGTGGTTGATAAAGACGAGTGGCCGAGCAATTCCTGTATAACACGCAAATCCGCCCCGGAATCCAATAAATGAGTTGCAAAAGAATGCCTTAAAGAATGGGGAGAAACATTTTTGGAAATATTGCCCCTCCGTAAATACTTAACCAGGATATTTCTTATCCCCCTGTCTGTTATTCTTTTATAGCGAAAGTTTGAAAAGAGATGTGATTTCTCTGTTGACATAATATTCTGTTTCAATTCCGTTTTTTTTCTTTTTTCAATATACTCCGTTAAAATGTTTATTGCGCTTTTATTTACAGGGACAACTCTCTCCTTTTTCCCTTTTCCCCTGACCTTGATTAACCGCAAATCAAAATTGACGTCTTCAATATTCAAGCTTACCAGCTCTCCTATTCTGATGCCTGTGGCGTAAAATAATTCTAAAATAGATTTATCCCGCAGCCCCGGGAGATTATTTTCATCCGGCTGTTTTAACAAATGAAATATCTCATCTATGGTCAGGAATGAAGGAATTTTTTTGTCCTGTTTTGGAATAGCAATACTTTTCACAATGTTTTTATTAATAAATCCCTCGCGGCATAAAAATTTGTAAAAGGATCGCAGGACAGCTAACTTTCTTGCGACAGAACTTCTGGAGTTGTTTTTTTTATATAAAGAACTTAAATAGCTTCTAAAAGTAAGATTGTCTATCTTTTGTAAATTAATACTCCGGTTTTTTAAACCAATTTTATTATCGATTAAAAAATTAAAAAATTGCTTGAGGTCGCTTGAATAATTTCTTAAGGTATGGGGGGAAGCATTTTTTTCCACCTGTAGAAATTCTAAAAAATTATCTATGTGTTTTTTCAATAGATTAATCCTATAATCTCTTTACTTTAATATTTTGGACATAACTCCCTTTGGGCGAGCTAAAAGAAGTAGACAGTAAGCAAAGAACATGGGACATTACAGCCCACTCCACAAAACCAGAAGGCTGTCATTCCCGCACGCTCCCCGCTTAAAGCGTGCGAGGACAAGCTTTAGCGGGAATCTGAGAGGGACAAACTTCTGGATGCCCGATAAAAACATTCGGGCATGACATAATTGGCGATGAACAGTGTTTTTGTTTTTTATCATGTTGATTTCAAAGCGATAAAAATGGTATTTCCTATACAATAAATTTACATTATGACCGGGAGTTAGTCAAGAAATAAGGGAGAAGGCAGTGAAAACAATTATCAATTAACAGTTAACAATGAATAGGCAGTAGGCAACTATCGATTAACACGGAAAATTTTTTAGTCATCTATTTGAAATAAAAATGCGAATTACCTATACTATGAATTTGCAACTAATGGATTTCACAGGTTGAAAATCTAATTACAGGGGGAAAACCGGGGTATTGTTATAATGTTATTACTCTCTTTTTTGCAAAGCAAAACATCAATAAAGTAGCGAGCTTTGCGAGCTAATTCATGCATTTTTCAAACATACTTAAACAAATTTATTCTCATTCATTAGACGAGTATCCTTTTGAATGCTGCGGGGTCATTTTAGAATCAGGGTCTGAAGGAGAGCAAACAGTTTTACGGTGTAAAAATATTCAAAATGAGATACATAAATCCGACCCGGGGAAAAATCCGCGGGATGCTCATACTGCTTATTCTATAAGCCCGGCAGACCTGCTAAAAATTGACCAAATGACGCATAAACAGAACTATAAACTAAAAGCCATTTATCATTCTCATCCAGATCATAAGGCATATTTTTCGGAAGAAGATGATTCGTTTGCCACTTTTAACGATGAACCTGCCTATCCTGGAACAGATTATATTATTGTATCAGTGGTAAAAAAAAGAGTGGAAGAAGCCATTTGTTTTTCCTGGGACAGCAAAGCAAAAAAGTTTTTGGGAAAGAAAATCACTGTAACATCTTGAATTAATGGCATATTATTTCAAGATGCCATTTTTAAATTTTTTTTTAAATATTCCTTTGCTTTAAAACAAAAGATATGGTATATCACATTTTAAAGAAGTAGAAAAACACAAAATTTGTTTTCATTGTAAAGTTTGAAGCTTGTAAAATCTTTAAGAGGAGGTGATTAACATTGGCGCTACTTATCAATGATGAATGTGTTAATTGCGGCGTCTGCGAACCCGAATGCCCTAATGATGCTATTCGTGAAGGAGATGACATATATATTATCGATTGGGCCAAATGCACGGAATGTGTCGGACATCACGATGAACCACAGTGTATTGAAGTTTGTCCGGTTGATTGTATTGTAAAAGACCCGGAGCACGAAGAAACCAAAGAAGAACTTCTTGCCAAAAAAGAATCTATAACAAGCTAATTAATGCTTGACAGCAAATTTGAGTTTGTATTATAGTGAGTTTCTTTTTTTGGTATTATTAACATTTTTTAAAAGGGGGATAAGTTGAAGAAAATTTTTGGATTTGTTATTGCTTCCGTAATGGTAATATCGCTCGTATATGCTCCTGTCGCATTCGCTGATGTAGAAAAGGGAAAAGCGCTTTTTAACAAAGGTAAAAAGGAAGGGAAAAAAATCATCATCACAGCTTGCAAAACCTGTCATAGACCTGGAGGGGACCCGGCTAAGTTCAAACCTGTTGGACCTGGACTGAAAGGCGCAGGTAAAAGATATAACAGAGAGCGGCTAAGAATATGGCTCTCGCCAAAAAACATAACGCTTTGGGGTGATGCGATTGATGCTAAAGGTAAAATTATAGGTGTACCTGAAGATAAATTGTTGCAAGATCTTTTGAAAAGATATACAGCGGCTAAAAAAGGTAAAGACATGAAAAAGAGCCAGATGGTCAAAAATTTTATGTCAAAGGGAAAGAAGCCTCCTAAAATAACATTAACAGATGAAGAAAGGGAACATATCATCGATTACGTAATGACTCTTTAATTTCTCACTAAAATCTTTAATAGTAAATAAAGAAGGAGAGGGACAAGTTGAAGAAAATTTTTGGATTTGTTATTGCTTCTGTAATGGCAATATCACTCGTATATGCTCCTGTCGCATTTGCCGACGCCGACGCCGGAAAAAAGCTTTTCAATTCAAAAGCAAAGAAATGCAAAACCTGCCATAAAGTTCAAGGAGATCCGGCTAAATTCAAACCTGTTGGACCCGGGCTTAAAGGTGCAGGGAAAAGACTTGGAAAGGATTATTTGGAAAAATGGCTTTCGCCAAGAAACGTAGAGCTCTGGGGTAGTGCGATTGGTGATAAAGCTAAAATCATCGGTGTACCTGAAAATAAAAATTTGAAAGACCTTATGAGTAGATATAAGGCAGCTAAAAAAGGTAAAGACATGAAAAAGAGCCAGATGGTTAAAAATTTCGGCCCGGGGAAAGGAGGAAAACCTCCTAAAATAGTATTAAACGATCAGGAAAGAAATGATATTATCGATTTTTTGATGACTCTTTAATCATAGGTAGCCTTAAAAATTAAAAAAGGGGGATGCGGGCATCCCCTTTTTTTATGTTAATTCCACCTCATTGAGCCAACACCGTATTTTTCTTATTTCTCTAATCGCGCAGAAATTTCTCTTGACAGAAAAATTTGCCAATGAGAAACTTTCTTAATAAAAAAATCATCTTACCGATTAACAGTTTTACGGGATCAGGGGTCAGCAGTCAGGTATTTGCCCAATAAACTTCCTAAGAAATAATTGCACAATTAAAATCCAGTCAAAAATATACACAAAGTCCTAAAAAGTTAGGTAAATGACAGAAACTACAAAGCGGCAGAAGCACAACCGGAAAAATTAATATGAACAATTTTGAAGTCGCAAAAATTTTTCAGGAAATAGGAACATTCCTCGAACTTAAGGACGAAAATCCTTTTAAAGTCCGAGCTTATATTAACGCGGCCAGAGTCATTGAAAACCTTCAAGAAGATGTCAGCAGTTTAATAGAAAAAGAAACATTAACTCAGGTTAAAGGTATCGGCACTGCCTTAGCAGAAAAGATTACTGAAATGATGGCTACAGGAAAACTGAAATATTATGACGACTTGAAAATCTCTATACCTCCCGGCCTCCTTGAAATGCTCTCCATATCAGGTCTGGGTCCAAAAAGGGTAAATATTATTTTCCGAAAGCTAAAAATCAGCACTGTGGGTGAGCTGGAATATGCATGCAATGAAAACCGCCTTATCTATTTTGAAGGATTTGGGAAGAAATCACAGGAAAACATTCTTAGAGGGATTAAAAATCTTAAAAAATATCAAACCCTACATTTATACAGTTCCGCTTTATTAGAGGCACAAGAACTTTTAGAAAGTCTGAAAAAAAATAAAAATACTCTCAGTATTGGTATCGCCGGAAGCCTGAGAAGAAAAAAAGAAGTCGTAAAGGACATTGATCTGGTAGCCGGTCCTAAACAGCCGGATGTGCTAATGAAAACATTTGTAACAAACAAGCTCGTAGAAAGTGTCGTATCTCATGGAAAAACAAAATCAAGTGTAATTCTAAAATCAGGAATAAACGCGGATCTTCGAGTTGTAACAGATGAAGAGTTCCCTTTTGCTCTTCATCATTTTACCGGTTCCAAAGAGCACAACACGGAAATGCGAAATAGAGCAAAAAGAAATAACCTGAAAATGAATGAATACGGTCTCTTTAAACAAGGGAAATCGGTCTCCTGCAACGATGAAACGGAAATATTTGAAAAACTCGGTTTGCAATACATCCCGCCGGAATTAAGAGAAGGACTGGGAGAACTGGAAGCAGCAGAGAAAAGTAGAATCCCGCATTTAATAGAAGAAAAGGATATTCAGGGGATTTTTCACGTACATACTAATTACAGTGACGGGAATATGACCATCCGGGAAATCGTAAAAGTTTGTAAAAAAATGGGCTATCAATATGTAGGGATATCAGATCACAGTAAGGCTGCCGCGTATGCCAACGGCTTAAAAGAAAAGGATATCATAAATCAAAGAAAAGAGATTAAAAAGATTAACAAAAGTCTCAATGGGTTTAATGTCTTTCATGGCATTGAAGCGGATATACTCCCAAATGGGGAAATGGATTACGATCCTAAAATTCTCTCAGGTTTTGACTTTGTCATAGCCTCTGTTCACAGCAATTTTACAATGGGAGAAAAAGAAATGACAGCAAGGCTTATTAAAGCCATTGAAAATCCGTATGTAACCATGTTAGGTCACCCCACGGGGAGGCTTCTTCTTGCAAGAGAACCGTACGCGGTAAACCTAAAGAAAGTAATAGATGCTGCGGCGTCTAACAATGTTATTATAGAGTTAAATGCTAATCCCCATCGTCTGGATCTTGATTGGAGATGGTGCCGTTATGCGAAAGAAAAAAAGGTAAAAATAAGCATTAATCCGGACGCACATAGACTGGAAGGTTTAAACCATACTGTTTATGGGGTTGAGATTGCCCGGAAAGGCTGGTTAACCAGCAAAGATTGTTTTAACACTCTTGCTATAAATGAGATAAAAGCAAGCCTTAAGTTTAAAAGAAAATGAAATAAAAAAAAGGACTATAGACACCAACCACTGAATGCATGGAAAACACTGGATGATCGATTTATACTGAATTAGAAAGTTATATGTATTTTAGTTAAAAAAATTAATTCTAAAGAAATGGATATAAAACGAAAAAATTTAAGAAACATTGCCATTATTGCCCATGTGGATCATGGTAAAACAACCATCGTGGATGGGATGCTGCGGCAGTCTGGCATCTTTCGTTCTAATGAAAACGTGCAGGAAAGGGTTATGGATAACATTGATCTGGAACGGGAGCGGGGCATTACCATAATGGCTAAAAATGCTGCCGTTGATTTCAACGGTGTGAAAATAAATATTGTCGATACACCGGGACACGCGGATTTTGGCGGCGAAGTAGAAAGGACTTTGACTATGGTGGATGGAGTGCTGCTTTTAGTTGATGCGTCCGAAGGGCCTTTACCCCAGACAAGGTTTGTCCTTAAAAAAGCGCTTGAACTGAATTTGCCTCCTATCGTAGTGATTAATAAAATTGATCGCCCTGACGCGAGAATACAGGAGGTTTTAAACGAGGTCTATGATATGTTCATCGACCTCGACGCCACTGAAAAACAGCTGGATTTCCCGGTCGTTTACACCGACGCAAAAACAGGAATTGCAAAACTTCACCCAGAGGATAAGTCGGATAACTTAAAAGTCCTTTTTGATCTAATACTACAGGCCGTCCCAGAACCGGCAGGAAATAAGGATGGAATTTTGCAGCTCCTGATTACTAATATTGATTACAGTGATTACCTGGGTAGAATTGCTGTAGGCAGGATTTTTTCAGGGACAGTGAAAGTCGGGGATACAGTGGCTGTGGTGAACGGTAAAGGAGATTCCATAAAAACCAGGATAACCGTCATTTATACCTTTAAAGGCCTTGAAAAGATAGAAACAAAAGAGGCATTTGTTGGAGATATTGTGGCCCTGGCCGGTATAGAAGGGATAAACATAGGAGATACGATTACTGACCCTGAAAAACCAAGTCCATTGCCGAGAATAAAGGTGGACGAGCCTACTATATCTATTGTTTTTTCTATTAATACATCTCCTGTTGCGGGCAGGGAGGGAAAATATGTTACATCAAGAAACCTGAGAGAAAGACTCGAAAAGGAGTTGCTTTACAATGTGTCCATTAAAGTGGATTTCGCTGATACGGATTCGTTCAAAGTTATGGGGCGTGGAGAATTGCAGCTTGCAATTCTCATAGAAATGATGCGGAGAGAGGGATATGAGCTTTCCGTATCCATGCCTGAGGCAGTTACAAAAGAGATCAACGATGTTTTGCACGAACCCATGGAATTGCTTATTGTTGATGTGCCGGAAGAGTATACAGGCGTTGTGACCCAGCAGATAGGAATGCGTAAAGGGAAGATGTCGAAGATGCAGAATAATGGATTTGGCAGGGCGAGGCTGGAAGCCAGAATTCCTTCGCGGGGCTTAATAGGTTTCAGACCGCAATTTTTAATGAATACCAGGGGAACCGGTCTGTTAAATCATCTGTTTGATGGGTATGAACCCTGGCTGGGGCATATGTCAAAAAGAAAGACCGGCGCCCTTGTCGCGGACCGGCACGGAAAAACAACTCCTTACGCGCTGTTTCATTTACAGCCACGGGGTACCTTGTTCATAAAAGAAAACATGCTTGTTTACCCAGGAATGATTGTGGGCGAAAACTCGAGGTCCAACGACCTGGATGTAAACATTACGAAAGAAAAAAAGCTCACCAACACCCGCGCCGCGGCAGCAGATGAAGCCCTGCAACTGGTGCCGCCAAAGATATTGAGTTTAGAAGAAGCTATAGAGTTTATCAAAGAAGATGAGCTTGTAGAAATAACGCCGCAAAACATACGACTGCGAAAAAAAGTCCTCGAGGCAAACAAAAGAAAACGCTAAAATACTCTTAGTATTATTAACCAATAAAATAAATATTGCACAAAACCTTTTTTTTTGATATGATTTTCCTGTAAGCGTGAAGTTTTATGGTTTGTGCTATGTCAATATGTTGATATTGGCATCGTGGGATAAGCAACAATTTCCCATGTGGTTTTTTTCAACGTTGATGGTCTTTATAGCAGTGCCGGCTTCAAAATTTTTTCTTACGTAAGGCAGGTGAGCAGCAGATGAAGGGAACAGTAAAATGGTTCAACTCCAACAAGGGGTATGGTTTCATCACCCCGGAGTCCGGCGAGGATGTATTCGTCCACTTTTCGGCCATCCAGAGTGAAGGCTATAAAAATCTCGAAGAAGGACAGACAGTGGAATTTGAAGTAACCAGCGGACCCAAAGGGCCTCAGGCTTCGGATGTAAGGACGGTATAATTTTTTCGGCTTATAAAAAAGGGCCAACATCAATACGGTTTTTTAGATGTTGGCCCTTTCATTTTAGAAAAGAGACACAGCATGGTTTTTTTTGGCAGCAGATATTTTTTTCGGGTCTTTCCATAATTCCACATTAGAAACCCTTCTCTACTCTAATCCAATTTGTCTATTGGAAAAGGTGCTATCCTCATCAATCTGCTCTAAGAGTTTTAGGCTAACATGATTACAACTTGACTACACTTGAAGGCTTGCCGAATTGCCGCAAAATTTTTCTACCACGCACGGTTTGTTTTTTTCAATATCTATATTCTTTAATAATTTTAAGATATACGTTATGATGCGCATTGTGAATAAGATATTGATAGTAAATTTAACGAGAATGGGTGACCTGCTTCAGGCAACACCTCTTATGGCAGGTCTGAGAAAAAAGCATCATGGTGCCAGGCTGGATGTGCTGGTCAGCAGTGATTTTGCGTCAATCGCAAAATCTATCCCGAATATAAATGAGGTAAGGATTTTTAATTTGAGACAATTTACTCCGGCTGAATATGAAGGCGAACTGACTCTTGTGAAGGTTTACCAATACATAGAAGGATTTATCGATGAACTGAAAAAATCAAAATACGATGTTGTAATTAACCTGAGCCATTCAAAGATGAGCGCTATTATGACCTCCTTAATCAATGTCAAAGATATCAGGGGAATAACTTCCAGTAACGTTGGCAACAGGATGATAAAACATCCCTGGCTGAGATACTTTGCGACAATACTTTTTAACAGGGATTATAACAGTTTTAATCTTGTAGATATTTATTTAAAAAGCGGCGATGTGGAAGCATCTGAAGACCACCTTCTTTTAGAAGTTGATGAGGAATCCATAAAGTTTTCTGAGGAATTTTTATCACAGCGCGGCAAGTTGCCGCAACCAAATGGAGCTGCCGCTCCGGTGAGCAAAAAAAA
>CBDUII010000072.1:0-9034 GCA_965367285.1 uncultured bacterium | reverse complement strand
TAAGGGTACCACAAACAAGTAAAAACGCAACTAATTAAGGAAAAAAAAGGTTGATTATTAATAAAAAAACTTCATCAGTGTTGAATAAGAAGCTGTAAAAAGAAAGAAGTAACAGCGTCTAAAAAAATAAGCTTTTACAGTACAGTGTAATAGTATACGCTTTTTCCAAGACTTCGCTCGGAATTTGAGATTCCCGCTAAAAGCATGTGGGAATGACATGCCGGGAAGTTTTTTTACAACCCATTAAAATTCAGTAAAGAAGCAATAAAGTGCCACGCGCTTACAAATCCCAACTAATGGCCCACTACTCTTAACGATATAAAAATTAGCAATGAGCAACAAACTTCCAAAGTGCGTGGCACTTCTCTGTGTTGCAAATCTGTGACAGGAAGTAAAAAAAGCCAGTTAATCCAGGCAAAAAACTTTTTTTAGCTTTTCAATTCTTTTAACAACCTGCTTGCTGCTTGTGCCGCCGATCAGGTTTTTATTATCAATTGATGTTTTTATATCGATTGCTTTAAATACGTTTGAATCAAATTTGTCGGAAAAACTTTTCCATTCCTTAATGGTCAGTTTGGACAGGGTTTTGTTTTTCTTTTCGCAATACTTTACGATTTTCCCGGTAACTTCATGGGCTTTTCTAAAAGGAACGCCTTTTTTAGCAAGATAATCCGCTATTTCTGTAGCAGTGCTGAATTCTCCTGAGGCTGCTTCCAACATCTTTTGTTTGTTTATTTTTATTTTTTCCATCATTCTGCTGAAAACAGTCAGAGAGCTTTTTATTGTATCAACAGTGTCGAACAAAGGCTCTTTGTCTTCCTGCATATCTTTATTGTACGCAAGGGGGAGAGACTTGAGCATTGTGAGCAGAGAAACAAGATTTCCATAAACCCTGCCTGTTTTACCCCGCACCAGTTCAGGAACATCCGGGTTTTTTTTCTGCGGCATAATGCTGCTGCCGGTGCAAAATGAATCATCCAGTTCAATAAAGGAAAATTCAGAGGACGACCATAAGATCAACTCCTCGCTCATTCGACTTAGATGCATCATCAACAATGAAGAAGCGGAACAAAATTCCACAGAAAAATCCCGATCGCTTACGGCATCCAAACTGTTCTCAGAAATTTCAGGAAAATTTAAAAGCTTCGCGACATAATTCCGGTCAAGCGGGAAACTTGTACCGGCAAGAGCGGATGAACCGAGCGGGAGCACATTGACCCGCTTTAAAATTTCTTGAAATCGTTCTTTATCTCTTTTAAACATCTCCACATAAGCGAGCAGATGATGAGAGAAAAGAACCGGTTGCGCTCTCTGTAAATGGGTATACCCGGGCATTATTATATTTAAATTGCTTGAGGCAAGTTTAATTAATACCCGGCAAAAATCTAAAATGAGTTTTTGAATTGCTTCGACTTCATCTCTGAGGTAAAGCCGTATATCAAGGGCAACCTGGTCGTTTCTGCTCCGTGCCGTATGGAGCTTTCCCCCGACAGATCCTATTTTATCAATAAGTTTTTTCTCAATATTCATGTGGATGTCTTCAAATGCGTCGTTAAATTGAAAACTGCCGTTGTCTATGGATTTTTCAATAGATTTTAATCCTTTAATAATTTTTTTACTCTCTGCCGGGGCAATAATTTTACATTTTTCCAGCATCCTGCAATGGGCAATACTGCCCATAATGTCATACTTATAGAGCCGCTTATCAAAACCAATAGAAGCGGTAAACTTTTCTGCAGTCTTATCGGTTTTTCCGGTGAATCTCCCTCCCCAGGGTTTTTTTGTCATGATTTTTCTTTTTGAGAATTTATTTACACAATTTTATTGAGCTTAGATTCCCGCTTTCGCGGAGCTAAGCTAAGCTTTGCGGGAATGACAATAGGAGCCAGCACACCTGTCATTCCCGAAACCACAACATGTCATTCCCGCATGCTCCCCGCTTAAAGCGTGCGAGGACAAGCTTTAGCGGGAATCTATAAACATTGAAATTCCTATACATAAAATTAATGAAACCTCGAATTACATAAATTACTCTAACTTAAAGAGAAAAAAATAGAGTACTTAGTCAATAGTCAATGTAGCGGTTATTTTTTGTTATTCAAGGAAAAACTTGAAATTCCGATACGTTTAATTAAACATCACGCATTATAAACGATTTTGCCTTTAAAAAAAATGGCAACGGATTAATTTAATAATTTAAATCTCTTGACAAGTCTTTTTTTATTGGTTATATGTGGTCAATTTTTAGATTATTTATGTTACCTCTGGAATTTGAAGGATTTGAATGTCCAAGTCACTCGTTATAGTTGAGTCACCGGCCAAAGCTGTGACTTTAAAAAAATTTTTAGGGAAGGACTTTACTATAAAAGCGTCCGTGGGCCATATTTTAAATCTGCCCAAAAGCAAGTTAGGCGTTGATATAGAAAATGAGTTTAAACCTGAATTTGTGACCATTAAAGGAAAAGAGAAGGTAATAAAAGAACTTCGTGACGCTATTTCCAAAGTTGATAATGTCTACTTGGCTCCTGATCCTGACCGTGAAGGAGAGGCCATTGCCAGTCATATTTTACAGGTAATTAAGGGAAAGAAAAAGCTGAATATTTACCGTGTTCTCTTTAATGAAATTACAAAAAGGTCGGTACTGGAGGCAATAAAAAATCCTTCTTCAATAGATGAGAATAAAGTTTATTCACAGCAAGCCCGCAGAATATTAGACCGCCTGGTTGGATACAAAATCAGTCCTCTTTTATGGAAAAAAGTTCAGAGGGGGTTGAGCGCAGGGAGGGTGCAGTCTGTCGCGCTTCGCCTGGTTTGTGAAAGAGAGAAAGAAATTATAGCTTTTAAACCGCAGGAGTACTGGTCTGTAGTTGCGCATCTGGAGGGGGAAAATCCGCCTTCCTTTGAGGCCAAACTGTTTCAAATTGATGGAAAAAAAGCTGAAATTGAAAATGAACAACAGGTAAATAAAATATTGTCCGACTTGGACGGGGTTTCTTATAAAGTTTCGGACATTCAGAAAAAAGAGAGAAAGAAAAATCCTATCCCACCTTTTATTACGAGTACATTACAACAAGAGGCGTCAAGAAAACTGAGGTTTTATGCCAGACAGACCATGAGCGTCGCGCAAAAACTTTACGAAGGCATTGAAATTGAGGGAGGGGAAACAACCGGCTTGATAACCTATATGCGAACAGACTCCACACGCATCGCGCCTGAAGCTATAGAGGAAGTTCGAGGATTCATTACAAGTAAATTCGGCAAAGAATATTTACCCCCTGAGCCTAATTTTTATAAAAGCAAAAAATCTGCCCAGGAAGCCCACGAAGCTATCAGGCCTACTTCATCACTTCGGGAACCTTCCACTGTAAAAAAATATCTCCGCAAAGATGAATATTCTCTATATGAATTGATCTGGAAAAGATTTATTTCTTCGCAAATGGTTCCGGCAATTATGGACACAACTGCTGTTGACGTTCTTATAGGGCGTTATCTTTTCAGAGCCAATGGGATGATTGTAAGATTCCCAGGCTTTATGAAACTCTACACAGAAGATTCTGATATTTTAAAATCACCAAGCAACGCGAAACAGGATGACGACAAAACAATAATTTTACCGCCATTAAAAATTGAGGAAGAGTTAAAACTGCTTGATATGAAGCCGAATCAGCATTTCACGCAGCCTCCGCCTCGTTTTACAGAGGCTTCCCTGATTAAAGAACTGGAGGATAAAGGTATAGGGCGCCCCAGTACGTACGCTTTTATTTTATCTGTCATCAAAGAGAGAGATTATACCAGTGAAGAAAATAGGCGTTTGAAACCTACCGAGCTTGGTTTAATAGTGACAGACCTGTTAATAGAAAGTTTCCCGGACATATTAAACGTGGAGTTTACCGCCAGAATGGAAGAAGAACTTGACAAAGTGGAAGAGGGCTCTATGGGATGGGTTGAAGTTTTAAAAAATTTTTACGGCCCTTTTCAAAAAGTCCTTAAAAAAGCGGAAACGAATATGCGTAACCTTAAAACAGAAGTGGAAGAAACAGATGAGGTTTGCGAAAAATGCGGTCATAAAATGGTAATCCGGTGGGGCCGGTTCGGAAAGTTTATGGCATGCTCTGATTATCCTAAATGTAAAAATACGAAGGAAATTGACGGCGGAGACGGAAACGCTGGTAAGCCGCCAGCCCCTGAACTTACCGATGAAAAATGCGACAAGTGCGGTTCTAATATGGTTATTAAAACAGGCCGTTTTGGAAAGTTTATGGCCTGCTCAAAATACCCGGAATGCAAATTCACCAGGCCGATAAGCACAGGAATTTCCTGTCCGGAGAAAGGGTGTGACGGAGATGTTATCAGCCGAAACTCAAAAAGAGGCAGGGCTTTTTACGGCTGCTCCAAATATCCAAAATGTAAATTTGTGTCATGGTATAAACCTGTCTTACAGAAATGTCCTTCCTGCGGTAATCATTATATTGTTGAGCGATGGACTAAAAGAGACGGAAAATTTCTTGCCTGCGCGAAAAAAGAATGTAATTTCAAACAAGCGATTGAGGAGTAAGCACAAGCGGAAGTATAGAGCGGCCAAAGGGCCGCGACCAAAATATTCATAACCACGAAGAACACGAAAATCACGAAGGGTAAAAAATTATATATAATAATTCTTCGTGACTTCCTATGAGATACGAAAACAATGTATCTTTTTTTACCTCATACGAAAGCATGCAAAGTTGAGTTTTGAATTTAAATTTATTAACCAGTATTCCCTTTAAATCTCCCTTTTTAACTCACCAATTTTATGGTTATCTAAAATTAATTTAACCTGGCGATCGATCTTCTAACTGCAAGTTGTTATTTGCTCTTTTTTTAAGCATTTCTGGGAATTCATTTTTTCTGTGAAAAGTTTGTTTTTTTTGTCTGCTTCTTTATATAATGTAACATAAATCTATTAGGACATGAGGGAAATCTTTTCTCGAAAAATTTTTTGCTAACGGAGCGTTATGAAAAAAAGAGTGCTGGTTGTTACGACCGGCGGCGATTGCCCCGGCCTTAATGCCGTTATGCGGGCTATCGTAAAAAGAGCCAACCAGGAAAAAAACTGGGAAATATTAGGGAGTGTGGAAGGCTATTATGGGATTCTCCATGAGCCCACGGAGATTGTTCCGCTGAATTCAAAAACCGTGTCAGGTATTCACGTGAAGGGCGGAAGCATTATCCGCACTACAAGCAAGGGAGGTCCTTTTAACTGGCCTGTCAAAAATCCGGATGGAAGCTGGACTACGGTGGACAGGTCCGATGATTTGATACGCAGGCTTCAATATCAAAATATTGAAGCGGTTATTTGTATTGGCGGAGATGGATCTCAGAAGATATCTCAAAATTTGTTTGAAAAAGGAGTCAATATTATCGGCGTTCCCAAGACTATTGATAATGATCTTTTATGCACGGACTTTACCTTTGGTTTTCAAACGGCGGTGGAGGTTGCCACAGACGCGGTGGATAAACTTGTGACCACCGCAACCAGTCACAGCAGGACAATGATACTTGAGGTCATGGGACGCGACGCGGGATGGATTGCTTTAAACGCGGCTGTTGCCGGCGGGGCTCATATTTGTTTAATACCTGAAGTTCCTTACCGCATGAAGAAAGTTGTTGAGAAGATTCAAAACCGCCTGGATGACGGCAAAAAATTTTCCATTATCGTGATTGCCGAGGGAGCCAAACCTGTTGATGGAGAAGCCACCTCTACAAAAAGCACAGAAGTGGGATATGAGAATGTTCTCCTTGGTGGTGTCAGCCGCAAATTAATGGAAGACATTAAGCAACATATTGATATTGAAATGAGGGTTACTGTCCTGGGACACCTGCAAAGAGGCGGAATCCCGGTTGCTTATGACAGGATATTAGCCACACAGTTTGGTGTTAAGGCGTTTGAAATGGTGCTGGAAAGAAAATTCGGACAGATGGTTGCTTATAAGAAGCACGATATTATTTCTGTTCCAATTACCGAAGCTATCGCGCAACAGACCCTTGTTAAACAGGGTGCGTATTTTTTAACTATCGCATGAGGTATTGATATTTGTTTTGGTGACTGATTTTGGAGTATTTATCTCAAATATTTTCAAAAGGAAAGATTCCCGCCACTGAATTAAAAAAACTTTTGGCGACAAATTCTCCTGTAGAAAATGTGGTTAAAGCGCTTGCAGGAGGCAAACAGAACGCCAATCTTCAAACCCTGCAATTATCCCTGCTAAAAAACTATCTTCCGGAAAAAATTCCATTAGGAAAGGCGTTCGACAATCTTATCCGGTTTTTATCCGCGTTTACTAAAGACGAACTCACGCCGCGGACAAAAGAAACATTGATAGCGACAATGAAAAGTCTCATTATTCAGGGAGAAAAGATTAACGAAAACCTGTTAAAAAATTTTATTACAAAAACCGGCCTGAATTATGAAGCTGATCTTCAAAAACTTGTCTTGAGCAAATCCGGAGAACTTCTCCAAAGCGGTCAAACACCGGAAAGTCTAAAAAGCAGTATCAAAGGACAATTGATAAAGATAGTTCAAGAGCTTGAAACCAGGCTGATTAAAATGCAACAGGCGCAAAACCAGTCTCAATTAAAAGGATTGCAGGCATTGTTAAAAAATGTCAGGACAACCCTGTCTAATGTCGAACTAAACCAGATTTTAAACTTTTACTCAAAGCAGGAAGACGGTTTTCTTCAGTTTCAAATCCCGTTTTCTACATCGGAAACCGCCAATGTGTATATAAAAGACAATACAAAAAAAAATGAGCAAAAAGACAGCAAGAAAAAAGAAGATGTCAGCCTGGTTTTTAATTTAAAATTAAAAACAATGGGAAATCTCAGGATAGATGTGCATATGCTTGATAAATCCTTAAGCTGTCAGTTTTATGTGGAAGATAAAGAAGTATCTAAATTTATTTCTTCCATGCTGCCGGAATTAGAGAGCCAGTTAGGAGAATCTTATAGCATTAATCATTTGAGCTGTAGTGTAAAAGAAAAAAGCTTTTTTGAAGATGAAATGCCGGAGAAAAAACTTTTTCAGAAAAAGACGCAAATAATAAACGTGGAAGCATAATATTTCCTGATTAGGAATAAAAAAAGATTAGAACACAATTTATAAATCTGCCGGGCTTTTTACAGCCAGACCTGGCTTATTTAAAACATGAGTGTAAATCATGGTAGTCGATACGTCCGAATGTCCCGGCAGTTCCTGTACGGTGCGGATATCATAACCGGCCTCAAGCAAATGAGTGGCAAAAGAGTGCCGCAGGGTATGACAACTTGCCTGCTTGGTTATCTTTGCCTTGCGAACAGCACTTTTGATCGCTCTCTGGATAGAAGCCTCGTGGATGTGATGTCTTCGCGCCTTTCCACTTCGCGGATCAACAGTCACATTTTTTGAAGGAAATACATATTGCCATCCCCACTCTTTCGCTATATTCGGATATTTTCTCTCTAAAGACGGCCACAAAAAAACTTCTCCGTAGCCCCGTTTTAAATCGTCATCATGCTGTCTCTTTATCCCTTCCAGATGTTCTTTTAGATCATTCAGGTGTTTTTCCGGCAGTACCGTTACGCGATCCTTAGCGCCTTTTCCCTGTCGCACAACAATTTGTCTCAATTCAAAACCAACATCTTTTACTCTAAGCCGCAAGCATTCCATAAGCCTGAGACCGCTGCCGTAAAGCAGGCCAGCAATTAAAGTGTAAATGCCTGACAGATGATCAAACACACAAGTTACTTCATTACGCGTCAAAACTACAGGCAGGCGTTTTGGTCTTTTCGCTTTTTCATATAAGCCTGTACATTTTCTTTAGAGCGTTCATTCAGCGGTACACCCGGCAAAGCTTTTTCAAATGCGCTAACCCAACGCGAATACCACTCCACTGTTTTTTTGGGCACATGTTGCTTGAGTACCGATAACTGGTATTTCTTCCAAAATTGAGCATTCATTGTCATTTTTTTAACCCATCCCCCTAAAAAAAGAAAACTGCAACCTAAACAGGTATTTTACTGCATTCCGACCTAATAGATTATGCTGCATGCAGCCTAACATCTTGTGCAGGGCAAGCCTTACAAGCAAAAATGACTTGCAAAAAAAATCATTTCTGAATAAAATAACAATCAAAACTCGTTATAATTCTGTATGTTTAAAATAATTTGACACATATTATAATTATTAAGATGCTTGTTTTAATCGACAATATAAATAAAGTAAAATTAGATTAAGTTGCATGCAGCCTAACACAGAATTCCCGACTGTAGTATTTGCCCGTTAGGTAAACTGTGTACTTAATATTAATGTTATAACTCCTAATTCGATAATAAAATCACTTGACAAAAAATGTCATACATTGTAAACATACCATATGGTTTTCTATGAAAGTGAAATAAAAAAGGCCGTAAAAAAAGGAACTATCCCTCAAAATGTATTTAAAAGATTTGATAATGTGTTTATTTCTTTAGATATCACAAATGATTTAGGTCTTTTTGATATTAAAAGATTAAAGTCATCGAGAAAAAGAACTTACTATCGATTGAGAAAAGGAAAGTATAGAGCTATTTTTTTTGTTGAAAAGAAAAATTACTATGTAATTTCATTGGTCAAACGAGAGGAGGTATATAAAAAATGGGAGTAGTATCGGTTAGATTTAACAAAGAGGAAGAAAAAATAATAAGAAAACTATCGGACCATTATCATGCTGATAAATCAGCTTTAATAAAAAAGTCCTTATATGAGCTTTATGAAAATATGGAGGATATTGACATAATAAAAAAATATGAGGCAAAAGAGAAAAAAGGGAAAGTTGTATTTTTCACTGCTGATAAGATTTTAACGCATGATTAAAAGGTAAGGAGTTATAACCATCGCATTAAGACAGACGTGAAACAGCTTGTCGCCATTCTATGATTTTTCAGCTTGCAACGTTTTACGGCTTATCATTTGCTGATCTGCAGAGTTTCACGCTGCTTATGCGGGTCGTGTACGAGGTCGCGAGACCTATATCTATTA
>CBDUII010000071.1:0-9110 GCA_965367285.1 uncultured bacterium | reverse complement strand
AGGTTCGGTTTTTGGTAGTTGCTAAAGACAATCAGTTACTTTGTCCATGAGATCAGAGATTCCTAACTTATGTTCCGCGGAAACAGGGATGATTTCTTCAAAACACAATTCGGAAAAATCGTAAATTCTATTGGAATGGGATGGATCATCTATTTTATTTACAGCAGGCAGGATGGGTTTGTGGAATTTTCTTAAAAAATTAATTGCCTCTTTATCGGCAGGCATAAGACCTTCTTTCCCGTCGCAAAGAAAAATAATAACATCCGATTCTTCTACTGCTAATTGAGTCTGGCTTCTCATCCGGGATAGCATGTCTTCCTTTGACGTTAGCTCAAACCCGCCGGTATCAATAAGATCAAAAGTGCAGTCATTCCAGGAGGTCTCTTCATAATTTCTGTCCCGTGTAACACCCGGAGTGTCTTCCACAATGGCTTTTCTACGGCCGATTATTTTATTGAACAGGGTGGATTTCCCGACATTGGGTCTCCCTACTATGCTGACTACCGGTTTTTTCATGATAAAAAAATCTTAAATAGTGAACTATCGTTTGTTGACAAAGATTTTAGACAGAATAAGCAGGATTGTAAATACAATTATTTGATTTTCCTATTGAGCTAAATCTCAAAACGTCTCCCTTTCCCGCTTTTCTCTCCACACTCCCACATATTATTCCTGAAAATCCCAAAATCCCAACAAGGGGGTACGATGTCTATTCCGAGTTCCAAAATTCCAGAGAAAGCTACTTGACAACTCCATTTTTGCAGGGTATATTTTCTAATAGAATAGGGAGATTACCTGATTTTTATATAAGTTAACCTACCTGCTACGCATGGGGGAATATAGTCAAGTATGATTTGTAAAAGAAAATCGATATTTATTTTCCTTTTAATAGCTTTTAATATTTATATTGCCGCACTTGTTTTTACGCAAATTGTAGAAGCTACAGGAGGGGCGTTCACTAGTACCAAAATGGGTGGAAATGACCTTGATAGTGAAGGCATCACTATGGGCGTGAACCGTTCCACCAATTCCGGTGTGTTAAGTCTCGGCGGCAACGCCGTCCCCGCGTATTCCGTTTATAGTTCAGGAGAATGCAATCATTGCCACGAACTTCACGGCAGTTTTGGCGGGTCAGAACCGGATCCGGTGGATAGCGGTCCTCATCCTTATATGACCTTTAAAAACGCTCAAATAGACATGGACGGGGCTGACTTTTGTTTATATTGTCATGACCAGTTCGATTTTACTTCCATTAACTCAAGCGATTCAGGACTCGGGGATCCCCCTGCAGGATTTGGCTCACTCGGTGTGTTTCAGAACGGATCGGGTGATATTTTCAAAAACTCCAGCCACGGCACTAAAGCAGGATTTCTCTGGCCAAAACCGATTGCGGACCCCAATCCCACGATCCATCCAAGAAAAGAGCGCTCTACTGGAAAACGAACCTGCTTGAACTGTCATACCCCCCATGGCATATTAAAAAGCGGCCTTGATGTGGCTGCTGTGCCGGATAATGTACAAGCTAAACCAGCAAACCACCCTGATACCCTTAGAGCATTGGTAGGGGATATAATAGTCCCTTACCTCATACCCCGCAATAAAATTGCCTGGGAGGAAGCGCTTTGTGAGAACTGTCACGATTCATCTGGCTCTGCCGGAGGAGACACCTCCCCCCCGGACATCCAGACTGAAATTAATAAAAGGGATATGCCTGCCTGCGGTGGTTCTGGATGTGGAAGCGGTCATCCAGTAGATAGAACTGCTTATTCAGGACAACACTCCACAAAAGAGCCGGTGGAGAATTTGGAAAGGCATGTGGAATGCTATGACTGCCACAACCCGCACGCAGTCAGAAACCCTGCAGCCTTTAGCTCCGGTGATGCAGGCAGAATAAAAGGGACGAAATATGTAACAATTGACGGGACAATCAAGATCGGCGGGGTAGGCGGAGCCCGCGAGCCCTATATTATGGAATTATGTTTCAGGTGCCATGGCGATACCTTTGCCTATGTCTCTCGAAGAAGCGCGTCTGATGACTCGTCCAATGCTAATCCATTTGTAGCAGAGGGAGCAAGTCTCGGTGATTATGGTGGAAGTGTAACCCGCAAGAAACGTGGAAATTATACTGGAAGCGGCAACAACGACCAGCTTGGCTGGAGTAATAAGCGCATAGAATTTAATGTCGATACTGATCACACCGCGGCAGGACAAACCTTTAACACCGCGTACCATCCCGTTTCCGAAGGCGGCAGGAACCTGTCCCTTCAACTTTGCAACCAGCTCCAAAGCGCTTTTAGTCTCAACTGCGGCGACCCCGCTGCTGCTTTACAAAATCTTACCATTAATTGTACGGACTGCCATAATAATGAAGATACCGGCGGAAGCAACAGAGGCCCTGTAACAGAATCAAGCCTTAGATCAGCAGCCCCCGCAATAGACGTAGCATCCGTTTATGGCGGCGCTTCCCCTGTCGGCCCTCATGGCTCCGATTACCCAAGGATCCTCAGGGCATATTACAATACCAGGATAGACACTCCGCCTTCTGATGATGATGGTTTTGACTTTAATGCTGCAATAAACGCAATACCTACGAACTTCGCGCTCTGTTTCCTTTGCCACAATTCCGGTCCCTTCGTAAACTCTGATTATCTTGGTGCAGGGGAGAATTGGACCAACTTTCATGGACAAGATCCTAACGAAAAAGAATGGGATGCAAGTCTCCATTGGTATCATCTTAGCATGGAGCAGAAAAATGGCACTACCTATATTAAATGCCACGAGTGTCACAATAATGTGCACAGTAATGTAGAGGCAAACAATATGCAGTATACTAACGGATCAGGTGGTGGTTTTACTGCAGATGGCAACACCCATCTGCTTAACTTCGGACCTCAGGAGGTGGCGGATCAATATGCAAAACCAGCTTGGTATTTTGACAGTACAGACGGAGTGTTTCGCTGCAACCTTTTCTGTCACGGGATTGAGATGAGAAGTTGTAGTTATCTCGGTAAGAATGACGGCGGGCCAGACGGAGACGGGCGATGTGGTTGAAGAAGCTCTTATGCTTGTTTTCCGTTACTCTCCTGTTCCTTCATTTTATAGTGGAGAGAGGGCTTCAGGCTGCGGAGCCTACGGTAAGGGAAAGTGAAAAAGGGGATATGGTCCTTATCCCGGCCGGAGAGTTTCTAATGGGGATGAAGGATGGCGACCCTCTCGGTTTGGTCTGGACAACCCCTCAAAGGAAGGTAAATCTACCGGGATATTATATAGACAAATTCACGGTCACAAACAAAGAGTATAAAAAATTTGTAGATGCCACAGGGCATAGGGCGCCCCATGACAAAAAACACGGCACAATATACAGTTGGAAAGACAACATGTATACCGAGAATTTGGATGATCATCCTGTTGTGCTGGTAAACTGGTTTGACGCTGAGGCCTACTGCAAATGGGCCGGGAAAAAGCTCCCCACCGAAGCTGAGTGGGAAAAGGCGGCGAGGGGTACGGACGGAAGACTCTGGCCCTGGGGTAATGAATACGAGCGGATAGAATTCCCGGGCATAGTTACAATGGCCAATACCTATTCGTTCCGGGCGCTTATAACTATGCCTGTAGGGAGTTTCCCCGAAGGGGCCAGCCCTTACGGGGTTATGGATATGGCAGGTAATGTTTTCGAATGGACGAGCAGTTGGTTTAAGGGTTATCCCGGAAGCAAGTGGGAGCACCCTTTGTACGGGGAAAAATACAAAGTCTCGCGGGGAGGGGGATTTATGAGTCCTGCAGATCCCTTTTCCTTAACTATCAGCAGGAGCAGTCTAAAACCGGAACATAAACATCGAACTACAGGTTTTCGATGCGCGAAGTCAAAAGCAGATTAGTGTAAAGCTTTATAGCTAACTAATTGTATATATTAAACCACGAAGGACACGAAAAACACGAAGAATTTTTTTTTTATTCCCCCCCCCTTCGTGCTCTTCGTGGTAAAAATTAACTTTGGTTGAGGGTGTGCTGTGTCAAAGAAATATAAAATCACAATAGGGATATTCTTGGTTGTGTTATTCCTCTCCGCGGGAGTCATTGGCTTTTACGATGATAATAGTATAGCAGATGAAGTCTTTATTAATCAGATGGGAGAAGAGGTCAGGTTAAAGGATTTTAAAGATAAGGTTGTATTGATTAACTTTATTTATACATCCTGTCCGAATAAAGGATGCTATCTGGTGGGCATGCAGCTTCTGAGGGTGCAGCTTCTTTTAAAAAACAGGATTGGAAAGGACCTTTTCCTTTTGAGTTTTTCGATTGACCCTGAAAAAGATACCCCCGAGGTATTAAGGGAGTATGCCAAAAGGTTTAAGGTGTTGGACTCCGGGGGCTGGTTCTTCCTCACCGGCAACCCGGAAGCGATTGACCGGTACCGGAAAAAACACGGTGTGGTATGGGAAACCGGCCCTGATGGCAAGCGCTTCCATAGGGTTGCTGTGGTGCTCCTGAACCAAAAAGGGGAGACAGAGAAAGTATATAAGATTAAATATAAAACAAAAAAGATAGTAGAGGACATCAAAGCGCTTTTAAATAACAATAAAATGAGTACTGTCAATATGAAAGGAGATCATGAATAAAAGTCATTACACTATTATATTCACTCCTCTCGTTTTGGTTCCGTTCTTTCTTTTATTTTTATTAATCAGTACGGTAATTGCCGATCGCGGCGTTATAGTACCGGAAGACATGGTCATGATTCCGGGAGGGGAGTACACGGCCGGGGTGAACCCTGACAGGGCTTATGAGGATTGCGCGAAGTATTCTGATAAATGTAAAAAAAAGTGGTTTACGGATCAGGGCCCCGAGCATACGGTGTTTGTGGACGCGTTTTTTATGGACAAATATGAAGTGACGCAGAAAGATTTCGAACTTGTAATGGGGAAGAATCCTTCTAAATTCAAAGGAAGCAACCATCCTGTGGAGAGTGTGACCTGGTACGAAGCAAAGGAATATTGCGAAAAATCAGGCAAACGTCTGCCGACCGAGGCGGAATGGGAAAAAGCAGCCAGAGGGGGCAAAAACACCCTTTTCCCCATGGGTAATGAATTTGATGGTTCCTATGCATGGTATTCTGGAAATGCAGGCGATCAAACTCACCCTGTGGGTCAAAAAAAGCCAAACGAATATGGTCTTTATGACATGGCGGGCAATGTGAGTGAGTTGGTTTCGGACTGGTACAGCAAAACCTATTACGCGAATGCGCCCCGTAATAACCCCAAAGGGCCATCCAGCGGGACAAGGAAGATTAAGCGCGGTGGTTCCTGGCATTGCTCGTCGATTCCCGGTACCGACTATCCTGACGATCTTCAATCCGCGTTCCGCTACAGATCCAATCCAGCGTCTAAAGTCAGCTCCAACGGTTTTCGTTGTGTGTCTCCCATTTCTACCGGCCACAGTTCACTATCGTTGGATATTAAGTTTGTAGTTCCGCCTTCAGGCGGTCTGTAGAAACCGCCTGAAAACGGAATTTCAAACTATATTTAGAGTAGTTTTAACTCTCTGTTATAGTCAAGACCCATAATTATTTAGTGATTATCTAATTTTTATGAACAATTTAAAGAAGAAAATATATTCTTTTTAATTGTTAGCGGGAGAAACTTATGAATACCATGAAACGTCTTATCACATTGCTTTTGTTACTGGCCTGCAGTGCTTCATTCTCCTACGCGGGACTCGGCAGCGGGGGAGGCTCTTCACCCGGAAGAACTGCCGGCAGGAGTGCCTACACACTCCCCCTCCTCGACTCCGGCCAGACAAAGTGCTACAACAATTCCGAACCAATACCCTGTCCTTCCCCTGGCGAACCATTTTACGGTCAGGATGCGTCATATTCAAGGAATGCGCCTTCATACACGGACAATGGTGATAGGACTGTTACAGACAATGTAACCGGTCTCATGTGGCAGCAAGAGGCTGACAATGACATCTACAACTGGTACGAGGCTACAGGCAGCGCGAACATCGAACTAAACCCGGGAAGTGTAACCGATGCTTGTGGTTCTTTATCTCTTGCCGGATATTCCGACTGGCGGCTGCCAACAACCATGGAATTAATGAGTATAGTTGACTATGGGAAAAGTACGCCGTCGATAGACACAAGCTATTTTCATAATGTTAATAAAAAATGGTACTGGACCTCTTCAACCCATGCGAGTAATTCGAGCATGGCATATGACATAATTTTTTTTCGCCATGGTTACGTCCATTACTACGACAAATCAAGCGAGAGTTATGTCAGATGTGTTCGCGGCGGAAACTTTGCGAATCAAGATACAATGGCCGCAAGATTTACGGACAATGGCGATACTACGGTAACGGATAATTATATAGGGCTCATCTGGCAGCAGGGGGAGAGCAGTTCCATGACCTGGGAGCCGGCTCTGACGCATTGCAATGGGCTTAACCTGGCGGGATATAACGACTGGCGGCTTCCTAATGTTAAAGAGCTGCGAAGCCTCCTGGATTCTGGTAAATATAATCCGGCTTTAGACACAACTTATTTCCCTCATGTATATTCTTTGTTGAGCTACTGGACCTCGACTTCCGATGTACATAAACCAAAGCGCGGGTGGACCGCGAATTTTGGCATGGGCACCGTCCAATACAAAGAGAAGTCAAGAACCTATTATGTCCGGTGCGTTCGCGGTGGACAGTGAATCGGCAGTTTAATGATAATTGTAACTGCATTAAAATTATGTAATTATTTCCGGCAGCTATAAAATTAAATAAATCACGAAAACTTTGGTTCCGGCCCTTGGCCGGTTTAGGCGCTTTAGTCAGTATGGATATTTGCATATGTAAATAGTAGGCATATCTTATATTGCAACAAATCGGGAATACTGCCACATAATAACTTATAATTCAGGATGGACACTATGGGAAAAAGGTTTTATGGTTCTTCTTTTATCTCGCTAATTATTATTCTCTTTCTATCCTCTTTATTTTCGACCCCCCGGATTTTTGCAGAGCAGGGAACCGACGTTACCTCTAAAGACGGCCGTTTTATTGATAATGTAGACGGTACTATCACCGTATCAAATACCGGCATGATGTGGTCTAAAAAGGCCAGTTATGCAGTCTTGGGCAAATGTCTGAATGTGAATGATTAGGAGAGCTATGTGGGCAGATTGAGTACGGGCGGGTATAGCAACTGGAGAATGCCTACAGTTCAAGAATTAAAAAAGATCCTCGAGAAGTCGAAATCTAACAATATGACCTTTGACCACAATTCAAAATACCCGCTTTATTTAGACTCAATCTTTGCGGATGGAGCCGCGTATAGATTATGGTCTTCGGAGACTGCCGGCTCCTGTTGTGCCCGCACCGTTGATTTCAGCCGCTCCAACGGACGTGTCCGCAAGTACACCCGGGACAGCTGTGGCGACCGGGGTGTCCGTGCAGTGCGTCGCTGACATTGATCCTTTTTTTGTGTAATATCAGGGCAATCCATTTATTAAGCTCTCCGAATTTACAAATCATATTGTCCCCTGGGGCCATGCAATTCCCGGTGAAATCCTAAAACCTTGATGTATAGGAATTTCAATGTTTATGGATTCCTGCATGCTTTTAGCAGGAATCTAACTTGTATCAGATGTCTTTTGTTTGTTTCGCTTTTTGAAACAAACATTAACTAAAATAGCGAGCCTCCGGCTCGTTATTTTATTCTTTTCTTGTGTAAAATGAAGCTGAGACGGTTTATTTTTTCAGGGGTGATTATCTTGTGTCTATTAGGATTAATAATCAGCGGTGAGAATATTTTTTACCGAAAAATCAAGGAGGTTTTAGACAAAAATATGCCTCACTCAAATCCTGATAGTGTTCAATTGGATTTAAAGCCGGTAGATTTAAATCCGGGTAAAGAATTTGTCTTGAAATGGACATTGAAAAAAGCGATGGTTCATGTTGATCGGATATTAGAAACCAACCCGGACCACGCGGAAGCGCGTTATTTCAAAGGGGAAATTTTTTTTAAACGTAAGAAAACAGATGAGGCGATCGAACAATATAAAAAAAGCATTCGACTGAACAGGAATTTCACACCAGCTTATAACAGTCTGGCAAGGGCTTTGATTGAGAAAGGAAATTTTACCGAGGCCTATAAATATCTTGATAAGGCACTTGAACATGATCCTGAAAATGCTGATACGAATTTTGGCATCGGATATGCCCATTTGGAGCAGGGGCGATATGACCGGGCGGTTATTCATTTTGAGCGATCCCTGAAAAATAAACCTGACAGGGCTGAAACTTATTTTAAACAGGGTTTGGCGCATGAAAAGATGGGAAACCTTGAAAAGGCCATTATCAACTTTTATAACGCTCTAAAATTAAAACCCTATTTTCTGGATAATATTACTCATTTAGCCAGCGCTTTATACCGGAAAGGGGAATATGAAAAATCAGTTAATAATTATAAAAAGGCCCTGGAATTAATGCCTGACAATGAAAATCTTTATTTTAATGTCGGGGCTTCGTTATCAGAATTAAAAAGGTATAACGAGGCAATAAGTTATTATTCCAGAGCTATTGAGATAAATCCATCATATACCAACGCGTTAAACAATCTTGCCAATGCGTATTATATGGCAGGGAATATGGAGGCAGCGGTCGCCCGGTTTAATAAATTACTTGCCATAAATCCTGATTCTTTTGAGGCGCATTTCAACACGGGTATTATTCTTGAGAGAAAGGGAAACCTGAATGAGGCAGTAAAACATTTTGAAGAAGTATTACGGATAAAACCTGATTTTACAAAGGCAAAAGATATGATCTCCAGGATTAAGAATAAAAGGGGCAATGCAAATTGAAAAGCGGATGTATCATAGCGCGGCAAGTTGCCGCAACCAAATGGAGCTGCCGCTCCGGTAAGCAAAGAAAACTTTGTTAAAAAAACACGATGTTGCAAGTGAGTAGTATAGCACGCTTATCCTTCCTGATGTTTTTCTTATATGGGTGTAGTGGCAAAAACAAGGCAAATAATATGGGCTTTATCCCGGAAGGCCCTGCTGTAATAGGAACAGATATAGTGGAATCACCTGACTTTATTCAAGAGTAATGGACCAGGAAGG
>CBDUII010000070.1:0-9138 GCA_965367285.1 uncultured bacterium | reverse complement strand
AGTAATAACGTCCGGATCAGCTTCCAGTATTTTCTCACGCGCTTCAAATGGATCAACGGCCTCACCTATAACTTCGATTTCAGGGTCATCCGAAACAGACTGCCGGATAATAGACCGAACAAGAGAGGAATCATCCACAATCAACAGCCGGATTTTATTTTTTGCCGGATAATTCCTTTTCATCGTGACTTCTTTTGTATATTCCGATTTTTCAATGATACCTACTGTTACCTGGTTATCCCATGACTGGCAATAAATTTTCCGTCCATTATTTCCTCCTACGTCTTCCTTAATTATCTTAATATTATGTTTATTTAATACCTCCCTGGCTATTTGAATATTCGCGTTGGCAATTCCATTTCCACTATGCAGATGTCCGACTACATGACCTCCTCCAAACATCATCGCCTCAATATTGGCAAGATTCGGGTCTCCTTTTTTCATGAATTTAATCAGCAATTCCGTTGAATAATCCCCATATTTAGTACTCTTTGAAGAGGATTCCGGCATTTTTGGGAGCATAAAATGATTCATTCCCCCAAAATTTAATTTTTTATTAAATAAACTGACAGCAACACAAGAGCCCAGCAATGTAGAAATCAGGGCAGGGCTTTTTGTAATACAATATTCTCCGGGTAAAAGAAAAATCCTTTTATGCTCCATAAAAAACTCCGTTTTCAAGCACCAAATTACAAGAAACAAACTCCAAATAAATTCTAAATCTCAAATTTCAAACATTAATGTTTTGGAATTTATTTTTTTTGATCATTGGAATTTATTTGTAACTTGGAATTTGTGATTTGTAATTTTTCTTAAACTGTTACTCAACAACCATTCCACTACTGTCGAGAATTTTTTCAATATCGATTAAGGTTTTGACATCATTATTTTTTTTATACATACCAAGGATAAAATCGGTGTCAAGGTCTTTCCCGAAATCAGGGGCATTTTCAATTTCAGCATCATTTACGTCAATGACTTCTGAAACAACGTCAACAATTACTCCGATAAATCCCTTCCTGCCCTTGACAATGATAACACAAGTTTCTTTGTGATACTCTTTCTCGGACATTTCAAACATCAAGCGAAGGTCGATTACCGGAATCACTTTTCCTCTTAAATTAATCAGCCCTTTTACGAAATTCGCTGTTTGAGGAACAGGAGTAATATCCATCATGCTGATAATATCCTGAACAAACCCGATTCCCAATGCATAGTATTCGTTCTCCAGTCTGAAGGTTAAAAACTTTCCTGGCAAAGAAGCTTTATTGCTGGTTTCTGGTTTCTGGTTGCTGCTTTCTGTCTTCTGGTTATTGGCCGCGGGTGGCATGGACAAACTTGTTTGTCCGTGTCTCGTTGCTTGTTGCTCGTTGCTCGTCTTCTCGTTCCCAAGCTCCAGCTTGGAAACGAGAATGAGCTTTTGAATAATCGGACTGATTAATTCTTCTGAATTCAAACTAATCGGTTCTCCTTCTTTTTTGGCAGAAAGCTTTTCTGCAAGCGTTTCAAGCAGTTTCTTTAAGATATCCTCAACCTCAAACAGGGTTTCAACCGTGATATGATTACAAGGTATTTTTCTGGTTTTAACATCTTCCAGAAGGCTTTCAGCCGCATGGCATAGGTCGTTAACCTCTTGCAGCTCTAAAAGTTTCGCGCCGCCCTTAATATTATGGAATTGAGCAAACATGTCATTAATGCTTTCTATATTCTCCGAGTTTTTTTCCAGGTCTAAAATGCTTTTTTCGATTCTTTCTATATTGGTTTTTGTTTCCTCTATGAAACTTTGAAATAACTCGTGTTCTTGATTTAATTCCATCTTTACAACCCTTTTATTTTTAGCCACAAAGGCGCTAAAATGATGGGATGAATGTGCCACGCACCTCAAAAGCGCTTGCTCATTCAATCATACTTTTAAGTTCTGAAGCAACACAGACCTCAAAGATGCGTGGCACATAACACAAAAAAAATTTCCTTCGTGATCTTAGTGTCCTTTGTGGTTATAAATCAATTATTTAAAATTTGTGGCAAATGCACTTGGTTATGGCAGTGCAATTAATATTTACTACTCCTCAAATTTCTTCATAATGCCATCTACATCTAATATCAGTCCGATTCGTCCGTCTCCCATAATAGCGCTTCCCGCAATGTACTCAATTCCTTTCAAGTATTCTCCCAGGTCTTTTTGCACGACCTGCTGCTGTCCCACCAACTCGTCCACCAAAAAACAACTGCTCCAGTGTTCGTTTTCTACCAATACAACTACCGCTTCCAAAGGGCTTTCTATTTCGGGAGTCATTTTAAACAATTTGTGAAGTCGTATTAATGGAAACAACTCCTCTCTAATTTTTATCATCTCTCCCTTTTTAGTAACAGTCACTATTTCATTGGATTTTGGCCTTAAAGACTCCTTGATTTTTGGTATGGGTATTATAAAACTTTCACCTCCCACACGAACCACCAGGCCGTCTACCACAATCAGAGTTACGGACAGGGGAACCTGCATTTGAATAGAGGATCCCTTTCCAACTTCCGAACTGATATGAACAGACCCGTTTGCGTTTTTTAAACTGCTGATGGCAACATCCATTCCAACGCCGCGTCCCGACACGTCGGTTACTTTCTCCGCTGTGGAAAAGCCGGACAGGAAAATTAGACGCTGAGCCTCGCTATCAGACATAGAGTCGTATTTATTTTGTGAAATAAGTCCTTTTTTCAGCGCCGCGTTTTTGATTTTTTCCGGGTCGATCCCTTTTCCATCATCAATAACATCAAGGTAGAAAAAAGATTCATCCGTATATGCTTTAATTTTAATATTTGCCTGCTCCGGCTTTCCAGCCGTAATCCTATCAGCTTTATTTTCCACGCCATGGTCAGACGCATTTCTGACAATATGGATTAAAGGATTTTCAATACTTTCAATGATACTTTTGTCAATTTTTGTATCTTCCCCCGATATCTCCAAATGAATATTTTTATCCAAATTTTTGGCAATATCCCTGACCATCCTGGGCATTTTTTGAAGCAGATTCTTAACGGGAACCTTCCTTATATCCATAAGACTCTTTTGAAGACTATTGGAAAGCTCATTAAACGCAAGATTGGCGTTTTTATATTCCTTGGCCAGTTCAGGAAACTGGTTGGTTTTTTCAATTTTATTCTGAAGATAGTTGAATACTTCGGAGGATACTATGAGTTCTCCCACAAAATTCATAAAGTGATCTATTTTATTTTCCTCCACCCTCATGGTTTTGAATACCGCTTTTTTCTCTTTCCCCGCAGGTTTCTTGATTATTTGATCTTTTTGTTTGGCTAAAGCTTCTTCAAGGTCCTCTTTGCTGATCTTCCCCTCCTCAGCTAAGATTTCACCCACCTTTTTTTGTTTGCTCACTGCTTCATCGAGGTCTTCCCGGGTGACTTTTCCTTCTGCGATTAGTATTTCACCAACCTTCTGTGCTCCGGCTTCGCCTGGCTCCACCTTCTCAACAGTTTTTAAGAGTTTGTTAACGTCGTCTTCCAGCATAGAGATCAGCAATTCATCCAATTCGACAGCACCATTTCTTATAGTGTCAAAATTTTCCTTCAGTCCGTCTAAAATCGGGACTAGCGGTTCCAGTGCCTCCTTCTGGCAAAGTTTGAGAAGATTTTCAAGAACGCTGGAGAATGCCTGATAGTCTTCCTCCGCAGGAGGGTAAGATTTTGCTTTTGATATAAATTGATAAAAACCGGATATATATTCGGTTAGGTCATGTCCGTTATACTGATAAATTGCATTTTCCGAATAAACCTCTTTTTCAGTATGGGTGGCTTGCAAGCCGCCCATACTGATCAGATCAATCAGCTTTTTAACCAAAGGATGCCGGCTGATAAAATCCTCTCCAAACTCAGAAATTACCTTGCTTATTTCAGTCGCAAAAACGGTTTTATCCTTCTTTTTAGTTTTGACCTCAGCTATCTGTTCCAGACGGCCGAGATAATCCGTTTCTTCGGAAGACAAAGACTCCTGATAATTCTTTTCATGCAAAGAATTAAAGCGTTCTTTAAGTACGTCTAACCCTTCGAGAAGAATGGTGATAATCTCTGTGGTAACCTCTTTTTTTTCTTTTCTCAAGTCATCAAGCAGATTTTCTATCTGGTGCGCAATGTCTTTTATAGCGGTTAAATCAAAAAAGGCCGCGCTTCCTTTGGTGGAATGAAATGGACGGAAAATAGCGTTAATGATCTCAAGATCGCCCGGATTTTTTTCCAGTTTTACAAATTGCTCCTCCAGGCTGTTCAACTGGTCGAGCGTTTCACTAACAAATTCTAATAGACTTTCTTCATCAACGTTTTCTAATGACATAACTGCTCCATTTTAGATTTTACATTTTAGATTGAAGGAGAAAAATGCCCTGCATTTTTCAATTAGTTTTAATAGTTGCGGCGAAGCCGCCACATCAAATCTAAAATTCAAAATGTAAAATCTCCTGTCAAAGAATTCCTTCTTTAAAGTCAAGATTTTTTTTCAGAATGGTATTCCATTTTTCTAATTTTTTTACTTCTTCTTTAACCGCTCGGGATATCACATCTAAATTATCAAAAGGCTTAAAAATACAGTCGCTGGCCCCATACCTCAAGCAGGAAATAAGGTTACTGATAGTAACATAACCGGTTATCATAATAACCTGAATAATCCCGTTTGATTCCTTTATGTTTCTCAGCAGATCAACGCCATTCAGCCCCGGCATAACGATATCGGAGATAACCACTTTGATATTGTTTTCATCTATGATATCCATGGCTTTAAGCGAATCATTGGTTGTATAGACATCATAGCCTTCCAACCGCAAATGACGTTCCAGTGATCTGGTAATATCTTTTTCATCATCTACAATAAGTATCTTAATGTCCATTTTTATGTTTTCCCCTGTTTAAAAGTTTGTAAATCAATCCTGATCATAAGAAAAACCAGTTATAGCTTATTTATCAAAAATTACGCACCAAACAACAAATAAATAACAATATTCAATATTTAAAAATTTCAAACAAAATCATCAAAATACAAAAGTTTGATTTTTTATTATTGGGTTTTGGAATTTGTATTTTGCTGTTTTCTTCTTTTGGTTATTGAGTTTTATTTGTTATTTGGAATTTTAGTTTTGTTATTTCTCTTGATTATATCTTACAACATTATAAAGTTCCTCGCTGCTGCATTCTTCAAAATCCGACAGGCCTATTCCAAATCCTGAAGGTAAAGGCTTTCCTCTATTACGCTTTTTTGAATCAACCACTCTTAACACCCGGAATTTGCTTTTAATAATTTTTTTTGATTCTCCACAATGGAGGATCAGCTTCATTTCCCCTTCAGTATTTAGAGGAAGGCTATCTTTTGTTTCAACAAAAAGACCGTTCATGCTAATGTCCCTGGTCTTTATAAACCTTCTTTTTGTTGTGCCTGTTGTTAAAATAACCTCGGTTTGAAACGGAACTCTATCTCTTAATCGATTATTTTTCACAGCATAGAAAGAATAGTTTCCGGGATTTTATGTAAAGATGCTATTTTATCCGCAGCACCCAGTTTAGCAGCTTCTTTTGGCATTCCAAAAACCACACTGCTTTGTTCATCCTGCGCAATGGTTTTTGCCCCGGAATTTTTCATATCTAATTAACCCTCGCGCGCCGTCCACTCCCATTCCGGTCATCAATACACCAACCGCCTTCCCCCCGGCATGTTTTGCAACTGAATAAAACAAAGAATCTACTGAAGGGCGATGGCCGCTAACCGGCTCGGATTTTTCAACAGATACATAGTATCTTGTCCCTGCGCGTTTCAGGTTCATTTGGTAGTTTCCCGGAGCAACTAATGCCAACTTGCTTGTAACATTATCTCCATCCTTTGCCTCACGAACCTCTATGCCGCATAAATCATTCAAATTATTGGCAAAAGTCCGGGTAAATTTTTCAGGCATATGCTGAACAATCAGGATCGGGGGGGAATTAGGCGGCATCCTTCTTAAAACCATTCTTAATGCTTCGGCTCCACCTGTTGACGTGCCCAGGGCTATAATTTTATTATTGCTTTGAACCATGCTTTCCGGTAAGACGTTCGGGTTTTGTTTATCGGGGAGATGTTTTTTTCTAATTTTTGCGCATGCTGCGGCTTTAACCTTGTTAATTAATTGAACAGAAAGTTCTCTTAATTCATTTGTTCCACCGCCCGGTTTGGCTATGAACTCAATAGCTCCGTATTCCAGTGATCTGAGAGTCATTTTAGCGTTTTCATCTGATACACCGCTTACCATGATAACCGGTAAAGGGTAATACTTCATTAGTTTTTTGAGGAAAGTCAGCCCGTCCATCCGCGGCATATTAATATCCAGGGTAATAACATCCGGCTTTAGCGCGATAATTTTGTCCCTTGCTTCATAAGGGTCTGCAGCTCCTCCCACCACTTCAATGTCGGAGTCTCTGGAAAGAACCGTTGAAAAGGCATTTCTAACAATTGCTGAATCATCAACGATTAATACTTTGATCTTTTTCATAGTCAAATTAAGTTAGACAGGATAACAGAAGACATGGATTAACAAGATTGTTCCGAAACGTCTCGCGGAGCTTATCCTGAACTTCTTGAGATTCTTCGCAAAGCCTGTCCTGAGCAAGATTCTTCAGTCGCTTAGTTCCTTCAGAAGGATAGAGCGAAGAGCTTGCCTTTTTACTCCATATAATAAATCCAGTTCATCCTGTCAAGAATTATTTTTTTTAAATTTCGGGATACCAGTCTGTTTTCCTGATAGTCTCTAATTTATGGATAATACATTCTCCTTTTTCGGTATGAAAATAAAGTTTTCTCCCTTTGTAACCCCCAACATCACAGGAGACAATGTGAATGTTGTTTTTATTTAATACCCGCCGGGCTATTTCAATATTTTTTTCACCTAATTCGCAATTTTTATTATGGGGTGGAATACCTCCTCCGATGATTTGCGCTTCCAGATCAGAGGGTTGTGAACCCTGTTCAATCATCATCTTGATTAAAGTCGCTGTTGCAATATTTCCGAACAGCACGGTTGTTTTATCTTTGCTTTTTGCAAAGGGCTGCACAAAATGGTTTGCGCCACCATAACGCTTTTTAAAATCCCAGAGGCACACAACGGCGCAGGTTCCTATTACTGTTGAAACTACCGATGGATCTTTGTTTATAAAGATATGGCCGGGCTGTAAATAATATTTAAACAGTTCTACTTTCATAACTGGTCATTAGTTAATAGTCATTAGTCAATAGTCATTAGGCATCAACCTCAGTATTCAACAACGAATGACCAGTGACCAATGACCGCCTTTTTTATTTCCTATAAATAGTCGGCTGAACATAATGAAATTTGTGGTTAATTGACATCAAGCTCTCTGAATGTCCAATAAAAAGGTAATGTGAGGGACTTAAAGCAGAGTAATATTTATTGATAAGTGTTTCCTGCGTTTTTTTGTCAAAATAAATCATGACATTCCGACAAAAAATGATATCAAAGGATGAAGAAAAAGGGAAATGATTTTCCATTAAATTGAAACGTTTAAATTGAACGATTTTTGATAATATCGGTTTGATTTTATAAAAGTTTTTCCACTCCTTTTCGCCCCTGAGAAAATATTTTTTTAAAGTTTGTAACGAAATATTTTTTAATTGATTTTTTTCATATATGCCCCTTGCGGCAGTATTCAGAACCTGTAACGAAAGATCTGTAGCTAATATTTTAATATCATATTCAGACCGGTTCTCAAGGAATTCCAGCAAAGTTACCGCGATAGAAAAAGGTTCCTCCCCTGTGGAGCATCCGGCGCTCCATACTTTAAATATCTTGTTTCTTTTTTTCTCCTTCTCTTCCAGCAGTTGCGGCAGGACAGTTTCATTTAAGAAAACAAAATGTTTGGGTTCCCTGAAAAAACTGGTCTGGTTGGTTGTGATAGCATCAAGCATATTATACACTTCCGGTTCATCCGGGTGGTCGGATACCAGCTTGTAATATTGTTTAAAAGTTGGGATATTGAGCCGCCTGAGCCGTTTGACCAGACGTGCACGGACTAATTCTAATTTACTGTCATTCAGGGAGATTCCACTTCTTTCAAAAATAAATTTGCGGAATAAATCGAATTCCCTTCTATTTAATTCATACATTATGTTTTAGCTTGTTCCACAACAGCCAACTCTTCTGCAGAAAGGATTTTATCTATACTCAAAAGAATTTTAACATTTCCTTTTACCTTGCCCATACCGAGGATAAAATCTGTTTTAATCGTGCTCCCAAAAGCAGGGGACGGTTCAATGTCAGCCTCCGCAATCTCCAGAACTTCCGACACTGTATCAACTACAATCCCCATCAGCAAACCATTAACATCTACAACTATAATGCAAGTCTCTTTTGTATATTCCATTTCCGGCATCCCAAATTTCAGCCGGAGATCAACTACAGGAATAACCTTGCCCCTCAAGTTAATTACGCCTTTTATAAAATCAGGCGTTTGAGGCACCGTTGTTATGTCCATCACACCAATGATCTCTCGCACTTTTAATATTTCCAAACCATATTCTTCATCACAAAGAAAAAAAGTAAGGTATTTTCCTTCTACCCCTTCAAGGCTTCCTTTTTTAATGTTTTTTGTGTCGCCTGTTCCATTTTCACCTCCTGATTAAATTAGTCATTAGTCTATATGTCATTGGTCATTAGACGTCAACTTAGGATTCCAGCAACCAATGATGAATGACCAGTGACCGAAATTACTAAAAGAAGAGGAGATTCTTCGCTTGCGCTCAGAATGACAACTAAAGGGTTCTGCGTGTCATTCTGAAGGAGCGCAGCGACTGAAGAATCTCTTATTCTTTACAACATTCAGGTTATTATTCATTTCATACGATATAAGTTATTGCTTGTTACAGGTTTGCAAAAGATGGGGATTACAGATTCCCGATCAAGTCGGGAATGACAGCACGGCGCGGAAATGACATTCCCGCGCAAATGTGTCATTCCCACGCAAATGTGTCATTCCCGTGAAAGCGGGGATCTAACTTGTATATTTTACCCCCTTTGCGACTTAGTACCTTGGTGGCTGCTACTTTAAAAATCCTTAAAATCATCGTCACCCATCGGGATGACAACATCCGGATTAATA
>CBDUII010000069.1:0-9237 GCA_965367285.1 uncultured bacterium | reverse complement strand
GAGTTTCGCTTTTTAGCCGGATATGAGCAGGAAGCAGCTGAAGACTTTACGGTCGGAGCCCAATATTATCTTGAACATATCACCCATTACAGCAACTACCGAAATTCGCTGCCTTCGGGCAGTCTCTGGCAGCCGATGAAAACCGTCATGTAATAACACTGCGCCTTACAAAACTGCTGTTAGGTCAGAACATGATGCTGTCCCTTTTTACTCCCCTTCTGATAATGACGCGTATTTACGCCCCAAGGTTTCTTACAAGGTCGATGACCACTGGTCGGTTGAGTCAGGCGGTAACCTGTTTATGGGGAAAGATGATAACACTTTTTTTGAGCAATTTGAAAAGAACAATAACCTTTACCTTGGAGTACGATATGGTTTTTGAGGTTAATAAACTGAAATACAGGCTATTGCGGTTTAATATTATCCAAGGTGATAGTGAAGTCTCTTATAACATTTGCAGAAGCTTTTGGCAGGGTAATATCTTTATCATTCAGCTTGAGAGTTGTGCCGGCCACGTTCCCTAAACTCACCACAAATTTTTCTTTTGCCTTCCAACGGGCGGTTTCTCCAGGTAACAGGAGAGCTTCTTTGATTTCAGTATCATCAATTATCAAATTGATCCAGGCATTATCTTCTGCTTTCATTGAAAGTGTTAAGAGACCCACAACTTCTTTTGTTTCCGAAGTTTCCTCTGCTTCAATCGGAGGGGATAAACCAAGATTATCTGAAATGCCTTCTTCTTGTGGTTCCAGTATATCCTCTGTCTGAATAAGGCTTTCCTCCTCTGCTGTATTTGAGCCAGGGATAATGCCTATATCGTTTTTGCTTTTTTCAATGCCAACTTCATCTGCTCCTTGAGAAATGCTTCTTTCTGAAACAGATGCTGGTTTTACCTCTCTGCTTTTTTTAACATAATAAAAAACCATTAAAGAAGATATTACAACAAAGATTACGATAGCCAAAAAAGAGGACAATTTCATGTTAACCTTTGGCGGTGTTTCTATGGGAATCGTTGAAGCTGCTCGTGAAGTCCTCTTATTTGCAATAAAACTATTGTATGCCAGAATGACTTCGCTGCCATCCATACCACTGCTTTGAGCATAGCATCTTAGAAATCCTCTGATGAAGACCTCAGCAGGAAGGCTCTCGAAGTCATCACTTTCCAGAGCCTTTAAATATGTAATGCTGATGTTGCTGACCTTGGCAATTTCTTCTAGAGTAACTCCCCGCAATTTTCTCTCTCTTCTTAAATATTCTCCGAATGAATCCATAAGGATTACCTGTCTATAATATCCATATAATTTTTTGCCTCCTCTGCCAACAGGCTGTCAGGCGCTAATTCCATCACTTTTTGAAATTCTTTGCGGGCTTCCTGTTTCATGTTTTTCTTAAGGTAAGGCAGAGCCAACCGGTTATGTGCCTGTACTAATCCAGGCTGGTATTTGACAGCATTTTTAAACTCAATAAATGCTTGATCAAAATTCTCAAGCCCCAAAATGGATAATCCTAAATTATAATACGCAATGGCATAATTACTTTTGAGTTCTATTGCTTTTTTTAATTCTTCAATTGATTTTTTAAATTCGTTTTTCTCATAATAGGCCCATCCAATAGCATTATGAACATAATGAGGGGCCGTTATGCCGGGGTAATTGAAAATCATCCTGAAGTTCTCAATAGCTTTATCCCACTCTTTTAAAGACATATAAGTATAACCCAGGTTGGAATATGCCACTACAAAATTCTCATTCAGCTTAATTGCTTTTTCAAATGCTTTGATTGCTTCCCGGTAGCTTTTTTGACTAAAGTATATCTGTCCGATGGCAACAAATATTTTAGGCTCTCTGGGATTGAGTTTCTTTGCGAAATTTAATTCATTCATGGCCAGGAAGGGATCTGAACCCATTAATAATATGGCTCGGCTATACATCACATCCGCAAGTTCAATATCTTTTTTTCCTGCAAAAACTTTTGATACACTATATCCCCATAGTATGAGGACAATTAAAACAAGGATAATCCGCGGGTATATTTTTTTTGTCCTGTTAGATTAAATAATTGAAATATTAAGACAATTTTATATCAAAGGGGATTAAAAAAACAATAAAAATAACCTCATGTATCAAAAAACATATATTTAATATCGATAATCAATTGGTTTATACTCGTTTTGTGTGGTAATTTATTTCAGCATTAGCGAAGGTTTTTCTTAAACAGGTGATGAGTCAAACTCAAAAACAAATATTGAGAATAATCGAAGATCTGAAAGGACAGCTAAACTATCTAAAACTGTTCGGATTTCAGGAAATACCCGTTAGAATCCCATTGCTTGAGAATCTGAAAGGCAGTATTTCGAAGAAGCCGTCAACAAATCAACCTTTAACTCTTTCCGGAATAAAAGAAGAGCTGGGTGATTGCCGGAGGTGTAAATTATTTTCTACCAGAACTCATATTGTTTTTGGAGTTGGAAATGAGAATGCGGATATTGTTTTCGTTGGAGAGGGCCCCGGACAAGAAGAGGACAAGCAGGGAATTCCTTTTGTGGGAAGAGCCGGTCAAAAGTTAACGGAAATTATTGAGAAAGGAATGGGACTGAAACGCAACGATGTTTACATATGTAATATAGTAAAATGCAGACCTCCTAACAATAGAGACCCGGAACATGATGAGATAGAAACCTGCCGACCCTTTTTAGAAAAACAGATCAAGGCGATAAACCCAAAAGTGATTATTGCGTTAGGAAAACCGGCTTCTTCGACCCTGCTCGGGAGAAATGTCGCTATAACAAAAGAACGGGGAACATGGCACTCGTTCCAGGGATATAAAGTAATGCTTACTTTTCACCCCGCGTACCTTTTGCGCTTTTACACCAAAGAAAACCGCAGGCATGTTTGGGAAGATATGAAAAAAGCGCTCTCAGTAATATGACGAATTTTGATTTAATTCATGAAGAAATAAAAGGGATATTCCGATCAAGGGGTATTAAGAAAATTCTTTTTATTTGTCTGGGTAACCTGTGCCGCAGTCCAATGGCAGAATACCTGCTGCGTGATCGACTGGAAAGCACCGGCAATACAGGTATTAAAGTTTCTTCGGCTGGTTTTTTAGACCAAACAGGAGCGCTTTCTCCAGAAGAAATTCATGTGGTGATGAATGAGACTGGGATAGATATTTCACGGCATCGTTCAAGTCCTATAACAAAGGAAAAAATCAGAGAGTCTGATTTAATTATAGTGATGGAAAAAAAACAAAAGGAGGATCTTTGCCGCCAATTTCCGGAAGAGGCGTCACGAATTTTTTTGTTAAGTCAATTCGACAAGCGAAACGCTGAGGAAAGAGATGTTGCTGATCCTATTGGGCAGACATTGCCTTTTTACAAAAATTGTTTCAATGAAATCGAAACTCTGGTAAAGGGGCTGACAGAGCATATAATTAGTATTGATTGATACGATCTTCCGGGGTAAGTTATTTAATTATCTTTTTTACCGATTGGATTACTTTCCGGCTTGGCTTCCGGTTCTGGTTTGGGTTCTGGTTTGGGTTCTGGTTTGGGTTCTGGTTTGGGTTCTGGTTTGGGTTCGGTTTTGGATTTGGATTGTGCTTTTGTGGCGGTTTCCTGCTCTGCTATAGCGGCTGCCTTGGCCTTTTCTTCTTTTTTGGCCATTTCATCTGCTTTGACTTTACCAAAGACAATGAAGTCAACTTCATAGCTGTTAAGGGATTCTCTTTCCAACAAAGCTTCAGCTAATTTCTCAAGGGTTTTTTTATTTTCCCGGATTATTTTTTTTGCCCGCTCAGAGCTTTTGCCTATCAACACTTTGACTTCTTGGTCGATTTCAATTGCCGTGGCTTCACTATAGTCCTGATGCTGGGCTATTTCACGTCCGAGAAATATCTGTTCCTCTTTTTTCCCATAGGATAAAGGTCCCATAGCGTCGCTCATACCCCATTCACAGACCATTTTTCTGGCAAGGTCAGTACCCTGTTCAATATCATTTCCCGCACCGGTGGTGATTTGATTTAAAGCTATTTCCTCCGCTGCCCTGCCTCCAAACAAAACAGCAAGCTTATCCATAAGATATCCCTTAGGGTATGTGTGCCTTTCATCTACAGGGAGCTGTTGCGTTAAACCAAGGGCTCTTCCCCTCGGAATAATTGTAACTTTATGGACTGGATCCGTACCCGGTATAAGTTTTGCGACCAAAACATGGCCTGCCTCATGAAACGCGGTATTTCTTTTTTCCTCATCACTGATAATCATGCTCCTTCTTTCCACACCCATCATTACTTTATCTTTAGCATTTTCAAAATCCTCCATCTCGACAAGATCTTTCTCCTGCCTGGCTGCCATAAGGGCCGCTTCATTGACCATATTTTCCAGGTCTGCGCCTGAAAACCCCGGTGTTCCCCTCGAAAGGAGAGGTAATTTAACATCCTCCGCGATCGGAATATTCATGGTATGAACTTTTAAAATACCTTCCCTGCCTCTTATATCCGGGCGGGGAACTATGACCTGTCGGTCAAACCTTCCCGGTCTCATGAGAGCTGGATCGAGCACATCAGGCCTATTGGTTGCGGCGATCAGGATAACTCCCTCATTGGAAGCAAATCCGTCCATTTCTACTAAAAGCTGGTTAAGGGTTTGTTCTCTTTCATCATGACCTCCTCCCAACCCGGCACCGCGATGTCGTCCTACAGCATCAATTTCATCAATAAAAATAATACATGGGGCATTCTTTTTCCCCTGTTCAAAGAGATCCCTGACTCTTGAAGCTCCAACCCCGACAAACATTTCAACAAATTCCGATCCGCTTATATTAAAAAACGGAACATTCGCTTCCCCGGCAATTGCCCGCGCCAGCAGAGTTTTTCCTGTTCCCGGAGGTCCCATTATCAGTACGCCTTTAGGAATCTTTCCACCCAATTTTTGAAATTTCTGTGGTTCTTTTAAAAATTCTATAATTTCCTGCAATTCTTCTTTTGCTTCATCGACTCCTGCTACGTCTTTAAAGGTTGCCTTCTTTTTTTGTTTCGACAACATTTTTGCCCTGCTTTTTCCAAAAGAAAGGGCCTTACCGCCGCCGCTCTGCATCTGACGCATAAAAAATATCCAGACGCCCAGCAAAAGCAGCATCGGAAACCACGATATCAGGAGATTTGTATACCAGGACGTTTCCTCGGGAGGCATTACTTGAATACGAACACTCTTCTCTCTTAAAAATTTGATCAATTCCGGATCTTTGACAATATTTGTTCTGAATATATTGCCGTCCTGAAGCTTCCCTTTTATATAGTTTCCCTGAACAACCACTTCTTCAACATTACCGCTGGAAACCTGGTTCATAAAATCGCTGAAAATAAGCTCCTCGTGTGGCGTGAACGGCTGATTAAAGAGATTGAAGAGGGCAATCATGATGAGTCCGATTACCAGCCATAAAGCAATATTTTTATAAAATTGATTCAATGGAGTTCCCTATGTGGACAAATAAAAAAATGTTTCTGTTCTTATCTTAATCTTATCTATGATTACATAAGTACCATTCTATTTCAATATAAAAGAAGTAAAATTGAGCCACAAAGACACAGCGTGGCCGAGGAGCACAACCAAATGGAGCTACCGCTCAAAACGACCAACAAAACTTTGTTAAAAATACGAAATGTTGCAAGTTAGTAAGTAATACAGAGGCACAAAGAAAAGATCTTTGTCCCGTCGTGGCAAAAAAACAGCTCATTTAACAAACTTCCAGCTTAAGAACATCTTTAGTATCTTCTTTAACCTTGACTAAGTCAGAAATCTGGTATCCGATAATCCAGAGAATTGATTCTTTGTTAGTTATCAGGGGAATAAGATCTCTTTCTTCCCGGGGTATTTTTTTGTCAATAAAGTAATCCTTTATTTTTTTATGTCCTTTAATCCCAAGCGGACAAAACTTATCTCCCTTTTGGCGGAAGCGGATAAATAGTTCTTTTACCGAAACACTGTAATCGATGAAGGCAGTAAAAGGGGCTGTTTTTTTTAAGTCTTCCGGAACATCCTTTTTACTTATTATAGTTAAAACTGCTTCTTTTCCAATCTCTTCTATTTTAGTTTTCCCCGGAATTAACAACTTTTTCTGCTTTATCAGGTTTCCACTGAAACTTTTCTTTTGGAACTCAAAAATAATACGGTTGTACCGGTATTTAAAAGTAAAATCATTGAAAACAGAGATTGATTTCCCTGATATGTTAGACTCTATAACACGCAAAATGTCTTCAATTATATTTAGCGAAACTTGTCTCCCTGCACCGGAAAATTTATAAATAGCATCTAAAATAATTCTTCTTCTTAAAGCTTTATGTAAGTTTTGAAATCGGGTTACATCAAGAATTAAAGTTTCGCCGTCACTTTTTAAAAGAAGTTTATCAAATTCGTTGCGTGCTATTTCTGAAATAAAATTATCATCCGCGCGGAATATCTGTGAAGACCTGCACAATGTCTCAATAATAGCTGGATTAAACTCATTTTTTAAAAAAGGAATCAGTTTATTTCTTACCTGGTTTCTGAGGTAATTATTTTTCAGGTTCGTTGAATCCAACAGAAATTTGATTTTATTTTGTTTTAAAAATTGCTCAATTTCTTCACGGGTGACTTTTAGCAGAGGTCTGATATATTTGTTGTCCCGTATTGGCGGAATACCTGAAATCCCTTTTAACCCGGAGCCTTTTAAAATTCTCATTAACACTGTTTCAGCCTGGTCGTCAGCAGTATGGCCTGTAGCAATCTTTGAAAGGGAAAATCGGTCAGCAAATTGATTCAAGTGATAATATCTCATCTCCCTGGCGGCAACTTGGACAGAACATTTGTGCTTTTTTTGATACCCGGTAACATTCGCTTTTGCCGAGTAAAAGAGAAGGTCAAGACTTTTTGCCAGATTTTTTACAAACGCTTCATCACTATCTGATTCTTCACCCCTGAGCATGTGGTTAACATGAAATACGGACAGCTCGAACCCGATATCTTCTTTTAAATCGTTCAGGCAGAAAAGCATAGCTGCAGAATCAGGTCCACCGGATACTGCCGCTGCTAATTTTTCACCGGGTTTAATTAGATTCTGCAGGACCAAAAACTCTTTAACTTTAAAAACCAGATTGGTCATACTGAATTATAAAGATACTTCTTTCATCATTTCAAACGCAACACTAAACCGGTAGTTATTTCGGACTTAACCATATATGCATGCCCTCAATGTGGTCAGGAATCCATGCCGTTATCATCAGTAAGAGTTGTGGAAAACCTTTTAAATGGAAAAGTTAAACCATCAGGCAAGTTTACTGCAGAACTATATGAAGTTAGTACTGTAGGATAATAAATCCAGTTTACCCTGTTAGAAGGCTTGTTTAAAATTAAGCCCTGATAAATTACGCAAAACATTTTTTGATTTGGCCTTCTAAAGGGGCAGGTCAGCCTTTTTGTTCAGGTCTCCCACCGCAGGGGAATGACTATTTTTTAGCGTGTACTGATTCTATTATTGTTCGGCTGGAAAATTTTCACCTGTTCCAGACGTTTCTGATTGTGGACCTGCTTCAGTAACAATAGAGGAAGTCGTCCTTTTTGAAGATATAGTTGCCAAGCTTAATGAAGTTACCATAAACAGGACCGCAATCCCTGTTGTTAATTTTCCGAGAAAGCCGCCCGCACCCGCACTTCCAAAAACAGTTTGACTGGACCCGCCAAAAGCAGCCCCCATAGTTGCTCCTTTTCCTGTTTGGAGCAGCACTATCAGTATTAAAGCCAGTCCCGAACTGATATGTAAAATAGTTAATAAAGTAATCATTTAAAATAACCCCCGTAAACAATTAGCAATGATCAATTAGCAATTAACAGTTATTAATTTTATATTAATAGCCTATTTTTAAATTTATGCATAGGAATTTCAATGTTTATATATTCCCGCTAAAACTTGTCCTCGCACGCTTTTATCGGGAAGCGTGCGGGAATCTAACTTGTAACATTGTTAATTGATAACTGCTAATTGCTTATCGTTTTTTCTCCTGCCTGAATAATTTTATTAAATGATTCTGCTTTTAAACTGGCTCCTCCTACAAGGGCACCGTCTATGTCTTCTTTTGAAAGAAGCCCTTCCGCGTTAGCCGGATTAACACTGCCGCCATACAGGATTTTTATCTTTTCCGAGGATGATTTATTGAAAATCTCATCGATTTTTTTCCTTATGAATTGATGTATCTCCTCAGCCTGTTCAGGGGAAGCGGTTTTTCCAGTTCCGATTGCCCAGACAGGTTCGTAAGCAATGACACACTTATTTAATTCTTCGGATGATATATTAGCAAATCCTTCTTTGATTTGCGACTCAATAATTGAAAATGTATTGCCATTTTCTCTTTGCTCTAAAGTTTCTCCTATACAGACAATGCATTTTAGATTTACTTTTAAAGAAGCTTTAATTTTCTTATTGATCGCTTCATTAGTTTCATGAAAAAACTGTCGTCTTTCAGAATGGCCGATAATAACATGAGAGCAGCCTAAATTTGCCAGCATTTCCGGAGAAACTTCTCCGGTGTAAGCTCCTTTTTCTTCCCAAAAAACATCCTGGGCTGCTAAAGAAATATTTTTCTTTTGTCCTGAATCATCGTTTGACAGATAGGTGTTTACAGCATGAAGGGCAGTAAATGGGGGAGCAACCACTATTTCAATTTTTTCATTATTAGCGGGTCGGATTTCTTTCACCAATTGAACGGATTCTCCAACGAGTCCGTTCATTTTCCAGTTCCCGGCAATTAATAAACCTCTCATTTAGGATATCCTGATATCTTTTCCGCAAGTTTGCACTATAGAGCCTACGCACAAATTAAGAAAGTTGTTGATATTAAAAAAGTTAACTGTCATAGTTGCTGTTTTTAATTTGTAAAACAGGAATAAAATTCTTGCAGCCGGAGACTTTTCGCAAAACACCCGGTTGCTCCAGATTTGTCACTTAGATTCCCGCTAAAAACATGCGGGAATGACAGTTTGCAAATCCCAAACTCTAAATAAATTTCAATATCTAAAAATACAAAACTTAATTCTTCTGTTTTGAAGTGGTTTAGCAGGGTTTTTTTTAAGACATTCGGTATTGATATTTATTTGTTATTTGTTATTTGTAATTTGTGATTTTGCATTTGATTTGTTGCTGTTTAGCAGCTTTACGATGAAATCCCTCTTATAACCCTCCTTTCTCAGCAATAACCTTGTCAAGGTCT
>CBDUII010000068.1:0-9258 GCA_965367285.1 uncultured bacterium | reverse complement strand
AGCGATTGAACAAACTGGAAGAAATAGGAGACTCTTTCAAAGGAGTAGAAAAAACCTTTGCAATTCAAGCGGGACGAGAGATTCGCGTGATTATTGAGTCAGGGGCATTAAATGATTCTGACTCAGCATTTTTAGCTAAAGATATTGCAAAAAAAATTGAGAAAGAAGTGACATATCCCGGTGAGATTAAAGTCACTGTTATCAGGGAAACCAGGGCTGTGGAGTATGCTCGATGAGATTACTGTTTATCGGGGATATTATTGGAAAGCCAGGAAGAATAATTTTATCAGAGTATCTGAACAATCTAATAGATAAATATAAAATTGATCTGTGTATAGCTAATGGAGAAAATGCTGCCGGCGGATTTGGTATTACCCGAAAGGTAGGCCAGTCGTTATTTGATTTAGGCATAAACGTGATTTCTTCAGGCAACCACATCTGGGATAAAAAAGAAGCTTTGGAATATCTGCCGAAAGAGAGCAGGTTTCTCCGACCTGCCAATTACCCGAGGGCAGCGCCTGGTTCAGGTTCTACTTTTTTTCAGTCTTCTGAGGGTATTTGCGTGGGCATCTTAAACCTGTCGGGCCGCGTATTTATGCCTAACTTGAATTGTCCATTTGAAACAGCCGACAGAGAAATATTAGAATTAAAAAAAAAGGCAAAAATTATAATAGTGGATATGCACGCGGAAGCAACATCTGAAAAAATTGCCATGGGCTGGTATCTTGACGGAATAGTCAGCGCTGTTATTGGAACTCACACACATGTTCAGACAGCGGACGAAAAAATTCTTCCTAAAGGCACGGCGTATATTACAGATGTCGGAATGACCGGCCCTATAAATTCTGTAATCGGTATGAAGAAGGAAACCGCCATTTTTAGATTTAAGACCTCTATTCCGGAAAAATTTTCCGTGGCAAGCGGGGATACCCAGTTAAACGCGGCAGTGGTTGAAATAGATTCAAAATCAGGCTTAGCCAAAGAAATTAAACGCATCCAGTTAACATCTCCATGAAGATTTCTGTCACGGGAAAACCTTTTGTTGGGAAAACAACTATTTTTAGAGCATTGACCCAGGCCTCTGAAGATCACCACTCGATAGACAAACCTAATATCGGAACAGTAAAAGTGCCTGACCAGAGGATAGATTATCTTTCAGAAGTTTTCCAACCCAAAAAAACAACGTACGCGGAACTCGTTTTTACCGACCTGGCAGGTTTTGAAAAAACAGAGACTTCTTTAGAGAAAAAACCGGATACTTTAAACCAGTTGAAAACCGCTGAAGCTTTGGCTGTAATCTGTAAGTTGTTTGATCAGGAAGCCGGTTTTTCCCCGGCAAGGGATATGGGGGATTGGGAATCAGAATTACTCCTCTCTGATTTACAAACAATTGAAAACCGGCTGGAAAGGATTGATAAGTCTTCCAGAGGAAAAAAAAACCTCCTTCACGAAGATGAAAAAAAATTGCTGCTCACATGCAAGGAAAACCTTGAGTCGGGCAAACCTCTCCGGGCTCTTGAACTTGCCGACACGGAAAGAAAACTATTAAGCGGCTTCCAGATGCTTTCCCTTAAACCGGTTATCGTTATTTATAACATACCTGAAAACCAGCTTGGCAAATCTGAAAATGAATTGCCTGATTTTTCACAATTCAAATTACACTCCAATATGGCTGTAACCAGTATTTGTGGTGAAATTGAATTGGAAATATCCCAGTTGGATGAAAAAGACAGAAAAGAGTTCATGAAAGAAATGGCGATTGACGAGCCCGGGTTAAATAAATTTATAAGGGCGTCTTATGATCTGATGGGACTTATTTCATTCTTCACGGTAGGGAAAGATGAAGTGAGGGCATGGACAATCGAAAAAAACACAGAAGCCCTTAAAGCTGCAGGAGAAATCCATTCTGATATAGAAAGAGGATTTATCAGAGCGGAAGTTATTTCATTCAAAGATTTTAAAAGCTGCGGCTCTTTGATCGAAGGGAAAAAAAAGGGGCTTGTCAGGCTGGAAGGAAAAAAATATGTTGTTCAAGATGGAGATATTATAAATTTTCGATTTAATGTGTGATATTTAAACCCAAATTATGCACCGATTTTATAAAACCAATGCAGGGCAAGGTTAAAGCCTTGCCACGAAGGAGCGAAGCGACTGAAGAATCTCGCTCATCCCGCTCAGGACACGCTCCGTAAGAACCTCTCCTGGTGTTAAAAAAAATCATCGCTCAAAATCATTATTAACATAAATGGGCAGTTAATAATGGCGCCTCCGGGATCGTTAAGGTTTATGATAAAATTGATACAAATTGAAAAGTTTGAGTGTACCGGAAAAAATTCTCTTTATAAAAGACCTCCGGGATAGTATTGTTTCTAATGATTCAGAAGTTCCGATACCTGAAAGTCATAAAGAGGAGTTAGATAAGAGGTTTGAAAAACATTCAAAATCACCGGGAGAGCTTTTGTCATTAAAGGAGTTACAGGCACGAGTAGAGAGTAGAAGGTGAAGAATTTCTCCGTATGTTTTACGCACACGCTCAGGGAATACAACGAAACCCTCCCACAACCATTACAGGGCAATATATGGTATCCTTAATCCTGCAGGCAAATTCGAGGGTATATGCTTCCTTCCAGGGCTTGTTTATTTTCTCTCTCGCAGGATTCTTATCACCTGAAGCGGTAGTACCGGCTGAAACTTCTATAGCGTTTATACTCACCTGGGAAAATTTTTCTGCGGCGTAAATGGCGTCTTCATGGCTTAAACTATCTTTCAGATTATCTGACGCGGTTAGTTTAATCAGCACGGGATAATCCGCGCCAACCACCGCTCTCACCAGTCTGTTACGCAGTGTCATTCCCTTAATAACTGTTTGTTCAAACAATGCGGCCATATTTGTCTCTTTTTATTTGGAACTAATAATTTTATCACATGTTACGATATTTAAAAGAGTAGTTAATAATAATATATTAAAAGTTTGTCGAAAAAGGGTTTCAAGCAGTATAATATCCCTGTTATTATTAATTGCAGTAAGGATTAGGCGCTGTTTAGTTCTTGTTTTTTTACAGTGCCTTATGCAAGGTTTCAAGCACGTTGCTTCAAGTCTCTGACTTGAAGCGTTTCAGGTCAGGAGACCTGAAACAACACCGGTATAACTGGAATGCCGGTCATTTATGAAGAAAAAAGTTGCCTGATATGAAAATCACGGTTTTTAACGGCAGCCCACGGGCGGAAAAAGGGAATACTCACGTAATGGTGCAAGCGTTCCTGGAGGGAGCTAATGACGCCCGGGCTGCGGTAGAGAACATATTCCTCGCCAAGAAAAATATAGAGCATTGCGCCGGGTGTTTCCACTGCTGGATCAGCCACCCCGGGCAGTGCGTGATCAAGGATGATATGGAAACCCTGCGGGAAAAGCTGTTAGCCTCCGATGTGATCGTGTATGCCACTCCCGTGTACGTGGATAATGTAACCAGTATCTTGAAGACGTTCATGGACCGGCTGGTCCCCCTTGTAGACCCGCATTTCTATAAGGACGAAAACAATGAATGCCTGCACAGAAAAAGGTACGGCAAGTATCCCAGAATCGTCGTGATCGCAAATTGCGGCTACCCCGAACAATCTCATTTCCAGGTACTGCGCCTTTTGTTCAGAAGGAATGCCAGGAACATGCATTCAGAGATTATCGCTGAAATATACCGGGCAGGGGGGGAACTTCTCAGGCAGGACAGTATTATGATGAAAATCGCGGTGGGCAGGTATAAGAAACTGTTGAGAAAAGCCGGTAAAGAACTTGTTGAAAATATGAAACTTTCAGAAGAAACGGTCGAAAAACTGAACAAACCCCTGATATCCGATCAACAGTATATAAAAAGCGCCAACAAGTACTGGGATAAAATGTTATCAAAAGCAGGCATTACGGGGGTCACCCATTAGCAGGTTGTCCGAGAATGTTTTTGGTTTACCCGTACTTATAAATAACCCCTGTGCCGCCGCGGGGATTGTCCCATACCACGTAATCACGGTTGGCAACCTGACATGAGCCGCATTCGAGGCAGTTTTCAAAGTTTACGATACATTCCCCGGTTTCTTCATTTTTAACGTACACCCTGGAAGGACACAGGTATAGAATGGCTGGATTCGGGTCTTTTTTGAATTTTCCCTGGTCAACTTTTATATGACTTTCCGTGTCAATTTTCCTGGTGACCGTGAATAACTTGTCTTCTATGGATATGCGTTTTTTGTTCATTGTTAAATTAGTTGTCAGCCGTCAGCGGACGGCAGTCAGTAACACTTGATAAATATTTTTTTACCAATGAACTATTGACCAATGGCTAATGACCTTACATTAATGCTCCTTTTGAGCGCCACATGTCATAGAGCAGTCTCAGAAGGTTGACGTTTTTGAGAAATTTTTTGATTATTGCTTTGCGAACAGTTTTTTTGGGCATTTCACTTATGGTGAAATAATCTACAAACAGTTCCATAAAAATTTTCGGGTAGTCATCTATAAACTGTTTGTTGTTTGTAATGAAAGACAGGAATTTCCTGAAATGTTTCATATCCTTCAGCACAAAACTTTCTTCCATCTTTCGCTGGTATTGAGACAGGCTTTTTCCTGAGAAGTCTTTTCGTTTTTTTGCTTCTAAAATTGTTTCTCCCGCGCAAATCCCTGATGCCATAGCCAGGTTGGTTCCTTCATGGTACAAGGAAGGATTGATAAGCGCGGCACTGTCGCCTGCCATTAGCAGTCCGCTTTTATAAAGTTTCGGCAGGTTGTTATACCCGTCTTCAGGGATCATGTGTGTGGAATATTCGAGCAGTTCTCCTCCTTTGATATAGTTGCTGATTGTTGGCAGTTCTTTAAAATGTTCCAGTATACCGTTTGGACCGGAACTTTTCTCTATCATCTCATCCATTGTGCATCCTATGCCGACAGAAATACTTTCTTTATTAGTATATATGAATGCCGACCCTTTCATGCCTTTTACAGCGCCGCCAAAATACTCTACAGATGCTCCTTCATTTCCTTTTACAGAAAAGCGGTCTTCGATGGTTTCCCTGGGGAGTTTGAGAATCTCTTTAACGGTCAGCACTCTGTTATGGGGGGTCATCAGTTTTCTCATGCCGGCTCTTTCGGCCAGCAGCGAGTTTGCCCCTTCCGCGTTAATCACTACGTCCGCGAATAATTCGTCTCCCCCTTTTGCTTTTATTCCAACGATTGCATCGTCTTTTTCGATAAAGTTATCTACTGTTATACTGGTAAACATTTGCGCGCCTGCTTTTTCAGCTTCCCCGGCAAACCATTTATCGAATTGGCTTCTTAGAACAGTGAAAGTGTTATTGAAGGGAGGGCGATTGAATTTTTCGCTTCTAAGTTCCAGGGTGGTTTCATTTTCATCAAAGATAAATCCGAATTTCCGACGAAGAATATGCCGTTCGATAGGAGCGGATTCCCAAAAATTCGGGATAAGTTTGTTGAGGATTGTAGTAAAAAGAATGACACCGAAGAGGTTTTTACTGCCGGGGGAGTCTCCTTTTTCCAGAACCACCACATCTGCGCCGCCTCGCGCCAGGGTAATAGCCGCGGCACTTCCAGCCGGGCCTGCCCCAATAATAATGCAGTCAAATTTTTCTTCCATACCACCATTTTGCCGCAAAGGCGCAAAGCACTGCGTTCTCAAGCCGGAGCATGGGAACAATACAAAGGACGTAAATTACATTTTTCTTTTTCTGAAAACCGAACCCCGATTCCAGACAACTGGTTCATTCCACTTTTATTATCAGGTCTTCACTAAAGAAATCTGCTCTGTCTTCTTGTTTTCCCGTAGAATATTTTTTTGGCTCTGTTCCTTCAATAAAGCTTTCAAAAATATAATTTTTATGTCCGGCCGGAGCAAGCAGACCGGTTTTGGGATCTACCTTCGCAAAGACTATACCGGGAGGAACTTTAAAATCAGTTATTGGTGTCTCTTTAAGGACATTTTTCATATAATCGAGCCATATGGGGCTGGCAGTTCTGGAACCTGTCTCATATTTTCCAAGAGGAGTGTAATCATCCATACCGACCCAGACACCTGTCACACGCTCCGGGTTAAAGCCTAAAAACCATGCGTCCACATAATTATTGGTGGTTCCTGTTTTTCCTGCGACAGGGCGGTTGATAGATTTTACTTTTTTCCCTGTACCTTGATTAACTACATTTTTTAACAGGTTTGTGATGACATAGGCAATCTCTTCAGACACAACTCTTTCAGGAGAAGGATTGTTTTCTTCAAGCATATTTCCGTTTCTATCCGTTATATACCGGATTGAGGTAGGCGGAATTCTTATTCCGCCCCGGGCAAATATTGAAAAGGCAGTAGTTAAAGCCAAAGGGGTAACACTGGAAGATCCGAGGGCAAGAGAGAGGTCTTCGTTTATCGGGCTGTCTATGCCAATACGTCGCACAAAATTCACTAATGTTTTGATTCCAATTTTCTGCAGGATTTTTATGGTTACCACATTTCGAGAGTGAGTAATGGCATGTCTTAATGTTGTGGGTCCATAAAATTTTTGTTCAAAATTAATCGGCTTCCACGTATTGACAAATTTATTTTCGTCAGCATAAATAACCGGTGAATCAACAACTATTGTTGCAGGGGTAAATCCTTTTTCCATTGCGGCTGAGTAGATGATGGGTTTAAAAGCGGAACCGGGTTGCCGGAATGCCTGGGTAACCCTGTTAAATTCACTTTCCGAAAAATTTCTTCCTCCAACCATGCTTTTAATATGTCCTGTAGCCACATCTATGCTAACCAGGGCTCCCTGGACTAATGGTTCCTGCTCCAGACTCAGTTCTAATGTGTTTTGCATCCGGGGTATTTCGTTAGGTAATATTTTTACTTCGATAATATCTCCTTCTTCAAGAGCCTCACGAGGATTTTTAATTTTCCCCCATTTCCCATCTACATTAGTATCCGGTACCCTCGCCCATTCCATATTTTTCAAATCAATTATCCCTGTTTCAGCGCCTAAATCTACATCAACTGTTTTTTCATTAATTTTGGTTACCACTCCTTTTAAAATTTCTCCAGGCTGATAAATATCCTTATTTGTAATATCTGAACTTTGCAAGTTCAGCATAGCGCTATCCATCAGGTTAATAGTCCCATCAATACCAATTTCAGTTCTTCCTATGGGCCCGCGATACCCGTAACGTTTATCAGCTTTTCTTAAGCCTTTCAGCACAGCCTGGCGCGCGAATTTTTGATCCCTGATATTTAAAGTCGTGTAGATATTCAGCCCGTTTCTATAAAGGTTGGTACTGCCGTATTTCTTTTGAATGTACTGGCGGATATACTCCACAAAGTATCGTGAATCACTTTTATTTTTCTTATACCGGTCTGCCAGTTTGAACTCGGAGTTTGCCGCTTTTCTTGCTCTTTCCGCTGAGACAAATCCTTCCCGTACCATCCTGTTCAACGCAAACGCCCTTCTTTCCCAGGCTCTTTCCATATGTTTGTAAGGGGAATAATAGACGGGTGCCCGCGGAAGGCCGGCAATAAAAGCGGCTTCTGCCAATGTAATCTGTTCCACATGTTTCTCAAAGTAGGTTCTGGCTGCGGCCTCAACCCCATATGCGCCGTGGCCGTAATATATCTGGTTAAAATATATCCCAAGGATTTCATTTTTTGAAAATAACCTCTCTATTCTTAACGCAAGTATTACTTCTTTTATTTTTCGTGAAATTGTTTTTTTAGGAGTCAAAAACATTGTCTTGGCTACCTGCTGGGTGATAGTGCTTCCTCCTTCTACAATTCTTCCTGCTTTGACGTTCTTTATGAAAGCCCTTAATATGCCTAAAAAATCTATTCCATGGTGATCGTAAAAACGGCTGTCTTCTACAGCAATCGATGCTTTTATTAAAATTTTTGGGATTTTCGATAGAGGAACAAGAATACGGCGCTCTATGTAAAACTCATCAATCAGCTCGTTCGCATCAGAATAAACTTTTGTAGTTAAACTGGGTCTATAGTTTTTTAATTCCCTGATATCCGGCAAACCTTTGGAGTAATGATAGAAGATGCCTGCCGCGCCTATGATGGCAACAGTCAGACAAATCACGAATAGATACAGAGAACCTATTAATAGATATTTCAAGACAGAGTCCTGCTTTTTAATTACTTTTTTAGTGATTTTCTTCTGAGGCATTTTTCTTTAACTTGTGCTCCTCCATTTTTCTCCGAAGAGTATTTCTATTGATGCCAAGTATACTTGCCGCCTGTAACTGGTTCCAACCGGTTTTTTCTAAGATGTTTTGAAACAACACCTTTTCAACAGATTTAATCGCATCATCATAAATGTGCCCGTTTTTCCAATTCGAGATGTTCTGAAATATATTATACAACTCTTTCTGAAATCGTACTACAGGGGTTATTTCCGAGAGTTCTGAGTCCGGCAATGTTTCAGGAAAACAAGAGGGAAGATGCTCAGGCTGTATGGTATGTCCTGAGCTTAAAATCACAGCCCTCTTTATAGTATTTTCCAGTTCCCGAATATTGCCTTTCCACTTGTGATGTTGTAAAAGCTTTAGCACCGCGGAAGAAATAAAAATATTTCCAAGGTTGAGTTCCTGCTCTGCTTTTTTGACAAAATATTTAGCCAACAAAGGGATATCCTCTTTATGTTCACGCAAAGGCGGAATTATAATAGGAATAACATTTAATCGGTAATAAAGGTCTTCTCTGAACTGCTTATTTTTAATGGTTTCCTCCAAATCTCGATTGGTAGCAGCGATAATCCGGGCTTCGGATTTAATGGGGAAATTTCCTCCAATGCGGTAAAATTCTTTATTCTGCAGCACTCGCAGAATTTTTGCCTGAAGCCGCAGATCCATATCTCCTATTTCATCCAGGAATAAAGTCCCGTTGCCTGCTAATTCAAATTTCCCTTTTTTCTGTTGGTCAGCTCCTGTAAAGGATCCTTCTTCGTACCCGAAAAGTTCGCTTTCCAGCAGGTCTCTTGGAATAGCGGCGCAATTAATTGTAATAAAGGGTTCAGTTACACGGTTCGAATTGTAATGCAGGGCTCTTGCCACAAGCTCTTTGCCGGTTCCGCGTTCGCCTTGAATTAAAATATTGACATCTATAGAAGCGGCCTTGCCCATTATTTTAAAACTTTCCTGCATGACCTTGCTTTTGCCGACTATTTCTTCCACCTCAAACCGCCCTTTCACCTCACTTTCCAGACCGCTCAACTTTTTGCGTATCTCTATTTCCTTGT
>CBDUII010000067.1:0-9285 GCA_965367285.1 uncultured bacterium | reverse complement strand
GGCAGAACTATATGGGGTGGAGAATAATCAGTTAAGAGGAGATGAGAGAAAAAATAAGGAGGGTGTTCCGGGAACGTTTATGTTTGAACTAAGGAAAGAAGAGCTTGCTAACTTGAGGTGCCATATTGGAACCACAAGAGGGGGAGGAACACGTTATCTACTAATGGTATTTACCGAACAGAGTGTGGCTATGCTATCAAGCGTATTAAAGAGCAATTCAGGTGAATATCCTGATTATCCAGACTTTTGTAAAACTAAGAAAAATAGTCTCTTCCCATAAGGAAATTTTGAAAAAAATTGGCGAAATGGAAAAGAAATATGACCGGCAATTCAAAATTGTATTCGATACTTTGAGGGATATTGTAATTCCGAAAACAAAGTCCAAACATAAAATTGGTTTTATAAAACATTGATAAAAAGTGATGTGTCTTATTGATTTAGCTGATAATGACGGTATGGCGTCCACATAGCATTGTTTTTGTTCCGGAGGGACTAATGAAAATAGCCCGGTAATTTAGGGGTCAGCCGGAATTAGTGTGATTGTATTTTGTCCCGTTAGGGATATATCGACAATAGGCAGGCAGTTTACTGCCTGTTTAATAAGCAAATATATTTTAGTCCCGTAGGGACGGCTGAAAAAGGGAATACCTGCACATCTAATCCTTTCAATCGTCCCTACGGGACGAGGGATCTGTATTGTCTTTATACAGGCAATAAATTGCCTGCCTATTATCACCAGCCCTGATGGGGCTAAAAAAAGCAAATTATATGTCAAAAGAATGGATTAAAAAAAATATCGAAGACATTTGTGAAAAGCCTCAGTACGGCTTCACTGCCAGCGCGACTGAAAAAAAAGTAGGCCCAAAGTTTCTTCGTATTACAGATATCACTTCATCAGGGGTAGATTGGAATAAAATGCCTTTTTGCGACTGCCCTCCTGAAAAACTTTCAAAGTATAATCTTCACCATAATGACATTTTGTTTGCTCGGATTGGTGCGACCACTGGTAAAAGCTTTATCGTAAAAAATCCGCCTCAATCTGTTTTTGCATCTTACCTGATTCGTTTAAGAGCAAAGGAAATAGTTAATCCAGACTTCCTCTATTACTATTTTCAAACACCATTCTATTGGAACCAGATTAATGCAAACAAAGATAATAATCTAAAGGGTGGCGTAAATGGTTCTGTTCTTTCTAAATTAGAAGTATCTTGCCCTCCTATCCCGGAACAAAAGAAAATTGCCGCTATTCTTTTTATAATACAGAAAGCGATTGAGGTTCAGGAATCGATTATCAAAACAACACAGGAACTAAAAAAATCAACCATGCAGCATCTTTTTACTTATGGTTTGCGTGGTGAGAAAACAAAGGAAACAGAGATTGGAAGAATGCCGGAGAGTTGGCAAAAAATAACGATAGGGAAGTTAGGCGAAATAATTACTGGGACAACACCGCCTACAGCTAATAAAGAATATTATATGGGTGGTGGGTATCAGTTCATTTCGCCAGCCGATTTTGGCAAAACTACAAAAATTCATACTACACTCAAAGAAGTATCCGCTAAAGGTCTATATGTATCACGAGTATTGCCTAAAGGTTCGGTTTGTTTTGTCTGCATTGGATCAACAATTGGTAAAGTAGGCATTACTGTGAAAGAAAAAGCAGCCACAAACCAACAAATTAATTCAATCCTTGTGAAGGATGACCTTATTCCTTATTTTGTAATGTATCTTTTAATCTATAAGTCAGAATATATAGCATCTTTTGCCTCACCGAGTCCTGTGCCAATTTTGAGCAAGGGTAAATTTGAGGAGATTGAAATAATGATTTGTCTTGATAAAAAAGAACAAAGTAAAATCGCCCATATTCTCAAAACCATCGACGATAAAATTGAACTTCACACGGCAAAAAAATCTGCTCTGCAAGACATCTTCAAAACCATTCTAAACAAATTGATGACAGGAGAAATTCGGGTGAAAGATTTGGATGTTGATGTATCGGAGGTAAGCGGCTAATGGATAATGTACCCAAAATTGATGATATTATTTCTGTTAAACCGGAAATCAATTCACTTGAATACGTTGATAAAGGCGGTTTCAAAGCTGTTTTCAAGGGGAAGATTTCAGACAAAGAGGAAGCAATTAAATTGATATATATACCTTCGAGAGAGGAGGAACCTGGAAAACGAAGTGAAATTACCGCAAGAGTAAAACGAGAGTTTGAGGCATTACGACAATCTAAAACTGCTCATCTTGTAAAACTCGGTACAATGCCCCTGGAGTTGATCACTATTAATAAAATAGATTATCTTATTTACAGTGAAGAATTTATTGATGGTGCATCGTTGAAGAGCAGGATCCAAAATAATTATCGCCCGGATTTAGAAGAACTTAGTCTACTGACAACCTGCTTGATGGAGAGCATCGTTGAGCTTAATGATTTTAACCTTATTCATCGTGATATAAAACCAGGTAATGTAATGACTACTCATAGTCCGGCAAGGCCATTTATATTACTTGATCTTGGAATCGCATTTAAAATTAGTGGGACAGAATTAACAGCTCGCGGCGTATGGCCGATCGGAACATTATGGTATATAGCACCAGAGTTATTTCGGCCTGATTATAAAGATTTGCTTGATGTTCGCTCTGATATTTATTCCGCAGGAGTAACTATATTCGAGTATGCTTCAGGTCTTCATCCTTTAGCGAGGCCAGATGAAGATTCGGGAACCACCATATATCGAATTCTCAATGTTCAACCAGAAAAACTTTCTTCGATGCGACCAGACCTACCAGAAAAATTTTGTAAAATGATAGATCGATGCATTAGAAAAATGCCTGCGTTACGGTTCCCTCATCCTAAAATTGTTTTAAGACGCTTGGAGGAAATATCATGAAACTATTTGTTCAACATGGCCATCAGCCATCGGATAAAATCAAACTAGGTCTGGAAGAAAAAGTTGTAGAAGGAGTAATTTATAGCCCCCGTTATGTGAACCCGAAAAGATTAAATCTCTTGATCGAAGATGCACGAAATTCAAATAAGAAAAGTGAAATCATGATAGACCCTGAATTTTATGCGACACGCCATGTTGAGAATCCGAACAACCAGCTTGGATATCTAACAGATTGGGAACACTTTATACCCCAACGAAGACGCGATTTAATAACTGCCAAAACAGTTGATTCGGTTTTACTAAAAACCTTTGAAATAATGAACAGCTATAATCCCTCAGCATTCATTTCTCCCAATATATATATATCGGAATCATTTGATTCTATGGAGGCGGGTATATCAATAAATTTTCTTAGTAGAGCAAAAATTCTGGCTTCCCGTTGTAATAATTCAATTCCGGTCTACGCCACTCTAGCCATAGATCATAGAGCGCTTTTAAACACCAATAACTTTAAGACTTTTTTGAATGATATTACTGCCTTGGATGATCCGCCGGATGGATTTTATATCTTAATCGGTAGAGGCATGATAAATGAACGGTCAGACTTGGTTAATTCTGAAATGGTAACCCCTGCTGTAATAGGCGGATGGATGCTGATTAATTACATCCTTTCTATTAACGAGTATCAGGTTATTAATGGCTATTCAGATATACTCACACCTTTTTTGGGAGCAGTTGGTGGTTCTGCAGGGGCAACAGGGTGGTGGTCAAACCTCCGTACTTTTACACTTGGAAAATATATTCGGTCTGAAGGTTTTGGAGGCAGGGCGCCCAATATCAAGTATCTCAGTAAAAAATTATTCAATCGTCTTAAGCTAGAAGAGCGAGAAAGTTATTCTGAAATCATTTCTAATGTAAAGAACAACTTACTTCATGATAAGGATTATGACAGCGGTGTTCCAAATCGTTCAACAGAATCGTTGCAAACTTGGGAAGCGATTACTTCTTTAAACAAGGATCTAATCAAAAATGACATGGAAGACAGCCTAAAAGCATTAGAAATAGCTGTGGCTGATGCACAAAATGCTTATAGCAAACTTGTAAGTGTTGGTTTAACTGAAGGATACGAGGCTGTTAATGAATATCTTAGCACATTAACCGAAAGCATTAATGTGTTCAGGAAATTGGCAGAGATTTAGAAGCTTTGGACACCAATTCAATAGCCTGAGGCGTGTATTTGGATTCAAAAGGCTTGCAGGGGCGAGGGGTGTAAAGCGATATGATCTGTTTTGACTTCTGGGAAAATCCCCAGAGACCCACATTTATGGCCTTAAATGTGGCTAAATAATTTGAAGCTATTTTTAACTTCTCAGTTGGGAGCACAACTATGGAAACATTAGCAAAGTATTTGTACCTGGATGCTTGCATGAGAGCTTTACGCCAGTTTGAGATTTTAAGTTCAAAGGCCCTTAATACAGGAACTGCAACTCTTAAAAAATCTGTAACGTCCGAAACACTTTTCTTGCCTTTGAGCTTTTTGGGATCCCAGGAGACCACGACAAAATCAGAAATTCCAAACCCGTTTATCGGGATTTCTCTAGCAAAGTCGATTTCGGTTCTGGTGGTTCCACGATGAAAAGCTGATATTTGAGAAACATAAGAACGCGCAAAGCCAAGTGTAAAATCTCGTTCCCTGTTTTTTCTAGAACTTTTTTCAGGTAAATTTCTACGGGGTTCATAAAATTTAAATTTTGGAATATCTAATTTTTCCGATGTTCTGATTTTGATAGTAGAATATTTCATATCTGTATTATAAATATAAACTCGCTAATTTCAATTTTATTAGACTAACTATCGGTATTTTTTTATTTCGCCCCGATGGGGCTAAAATTTGTTTAACCTTAATATCAGGGACTAAAGTCCCTGCCTATTATCAATCACCCTTACAGGGTTTAGATTATCCAATTAAATTTAATAACGATGTGGAGCACATGAAAATCTTGACCGACATTGTGAGCTTTTTCATGTTTTATGTCCCATCAGGGCTAAATGATAATAGGCAGGCAATTTATTGCCTGTGTACAATGATCAACCAAATTCCCAGTCCCGTAGGGACGATAGAAAAAAAGGCCGTTTTATGGCAAATACCTATTCCAGCATCTTATTCATATTGTGTTTAGCACAAAGAATCGGCAACTCTGGATTTCCGGGGAATTACAAAAACGCCTCTACCCTTATATAGGCGGTACTGCCAGAGAAAATGGATTTAAAGCTCTTTGTATCGGCGGAACGGATAACCATGTTCATGTTCTGGTGTCCCTAAACCCGTCTATTAATGTTGCAAAGGCAGTCCAGTTCATAAAAGGCGGATCATCGAAATGGATTCATGAGACCTTTCCAGAACAAAAGCAGTTTGCATGGCAGGAGGGGTATGGCGCATTTAGTATCGGTGTTTCACAAATAGATCAAACCCGAAAATATATTGAAAATCAGGAAACACATCATAAGAAAGTTAGTTTTCAGGACGAGTATCTTGAATTTCTTAGAAAGAATAATATTGATTATGATGAAAAATATGTTTTTGGATGATTCCTTTTTTCAGTTGTCCCTACGGGACTAATTTTTTTATTATCCATTGCAGGGACTAAAGTCCCTGCCTATTATCAAACGCCCTTAACAGGGCTAAATAAGAAAAAATATTTGAAGATTTTATCCGGCGTGATTTAGATGCAGCCAAAATAAAAGATAGCAACGAACAGGAAAAAATTATTGTTAGTCATTTAGCAGCGACACAGCTAAATGGCGCTTATGAAAGAGTAAATAACACTATCTTTGGAAGTCAAATAGATTTGTTAAATTCATTAAATAGTATGTCTTCCCCCGGAGAATTACAAAATATAAAAGTGTTTTATGATAGTGCTACACAAAAATACCCTGAATTCTATAAAAACTATTTACTTGATAACTATTTAAAGTACTTGATAAGTACGGATTTAGTAATCCAAAAAGATGGTGGATATGTTATCAGTACGTTCGGAGTTGGATACTTGGTTTATATCTCAGAAAGAGGCTTAACAGGGTTTAGACATTATTAGTTTATCGATCGAGTTCTACTACTGAAAATAAAATTTAGAAAAAAATATCATAAATAATCTGCGTTAATCTGCGTCAAAAAAAGTTTTCAAAAAGGATAATTCTATAGTGGTAAATTTAGGCACGGAAACACAAACCGTCCAGGACCCTCTGATCAAATACGCGGGTGAAATTGGATGGGAAATCCTATCAAGAGAAGATGCTTTATTCCTTAGAAAAGGAGAAAGCGGGACACTCTTTTTCAAGGTTCTGGAAGAAAAATTGCTGGAATTAAATAACGGGCTGGTGACGACTGAAAACGTCGAGGAAATTATCCATAAAATAGAGTCGGTTAGAAATAATATAGAAGGAAACGCGGAAATCCTTTCCTGGCTGCGGGGTGAACAGGCTATTTATGATGAAAACGAAAAACGGCGGCGCAATGTGACAGTAGTTGATTTTGAACAGCGGGATAGAAACTTGTTCCAGGTTGCTGATGAATGGCAATACACAAACGGCAAGGAAACCAACCGCGCGGATGTGATGTTTTTAATCAACGGAATGCCTGTCGCCATTGTAGAAACCAAAAGCGCAAAGAAGAAATACGGAATAGAAGAAGCTCTTATTCAAATCCGTAAGTATCACCATGAGACCCCTGAAATGCTGACTGCTCCACAGGTTTTTGATATTACCCACCTGATTGATTTTTACTACGGCTCCACCTGGAATCTAAATCGCAAGGATATTTTTAACTGGAAAGCTTGTCCTGAGCTTAGCAAAGGAACTGAAAAAGAAAACTTTGAGAAAAAAGTTAAGCGCTTTTTTGATCAAAAACGTTTTCTTCAGATGCTTAAAAAATGGATTTTGTTTTACGTCAAAGATGATGAACTGCAAAAAACGATTTTGCGGCAGCATCAAACAAGGGCGGTGGAGAAAGTATTTCAACGGTGCGCTGAACCGGCAAAAAAGACCGGCTTAATCTGGCATACCCAGGGATCAGGCAAAACTTTTACAATGATCACGGCCGCAAAACAGATTCTGGACGATAAAGAGGTTTTTGGGAAAGCAACGGTTATCCTGATGATTGATAGAAATGAGCTGGAAGGCCAGCTTTCCGGTTGGGTCGAGCGGATGCTTGGCGAAATGAAATCACACGACATTACGATTGAACCTGCTTACAGCAAAAACCGTTTGCGGGAGCTTCTTAAATCTGATTTTCGGGGATTAATTATTTCAATGATTCATAAGTTTGACCGCATTCCGAAGGACATCTGTACTCGTGAAAATGTAATTGTATTAGCTGACGAAGCGCATAGATCAGTTGGAGGCGATCCGGGTAATTACCTGCTTGCAGCGCTGCCACATGCAACTCTAATAGGATTTACCGGTACGCCCATTGATAAAACCGCTTATGGTAAAGGTACCTTTAAAATCTTTGGAAAAGAAGATAAAACAGGATATCTGGACAAATATTCTATCGCCGAATCGATAGAAGACGGTACAACACTTCCCCTTAACTATACGCTGGCGCCAAATGAAATAAGAGTACCAAGGGAAAAACTGGAAAAGGAGTTTCTTGGTCTTGTTGAAGCAGAAGGCGTTTGTGATGTGGATGAACTGAATAAGATTTTGGATCGAGCGGTAAACCTTAAAAGTTTTCTCAAATCAACAGACCGAATACAAAAGGTTGCAGAGTTTGTTGCAAAGCATTTCCGCGAAAACGTTGAACCTCTCGGATACAAGGCGTTTCTTGTGGGAGTGGATCGTGAGGCATGCGGCCTTTACAAGGAGGCGTTGGATAAGCTCCTGCCACCGGAATATTCAACACCAATTTATACTCCGGCGCAGCATGACAGTGAAAAATATCCGTTAGTATACAAATATCAGGTAGCGCCGGATGAAGAAAAGAAAGCACGGAAACTTTTTCCTAAGCCAGACACTATGCCAAAAATTTTTATTGTGACGGATAAGCTGCTTACCGGTTTTGACGCGCCTGTTCTTTACTGTATGTATCTGGACAAACCAATGCGGGACCATGTTCTTCTTCAAGCCATTGCTCGTGTAAACAGGCCTTACGAGATGGAAGGGGGTATAAAGAAGCACTGTGGGCTGGTTATAGACTTTGTCGGGATTTTTGAAAAACTGGAAAAAGCGCTTGCTTTTGATTCTGATGTAGTCAGCGGTGTGATAAACAATCTGGACATACTTTTGGCGCGTTTTATTGAGTTGATAACCGGGCAGGCAAGGGAATTCCTCGCGCTTACTCGCGGTACCATTGATGACAAGGCTGTTGAGAAAGCAATTGATACTTTTGTGGATCAGGAAAAAAGAGAAGAATTTTATAAGTTTTTCAAAGAGCTGGAAATGCTCTATGAAATATTATCCCCTTCACCTGACCTGCGAGATTATATAGAAGACTTCGGCCTTCTTTCTGTTCTCTATCAAATTGTCCGTAATGCTTTTAGAAAAAAGACGATTTTATATGGAGATATTGCAAAAAAGACTGAATCACTGGTTCGGGATAAAGTTGCGACTTATGGTCTTGAGACAACAATGCCTGTCGTCAAGATTGATGAAAATACATTAGAGGCGTTGAAGAAAAGTAATTCATCAGACAACACCAAAGTTATAAATCTTATTAATAGTATAGGAAAAAATATAACCGATGAGAGTGAGGCTAACCCTTATTTAAAGTCTATTGGAGAAAGGGCGGAGGCAATTCAGGAGGGCTTTGATGATCGGCAGATAACCTCCCAGGATGCCCTGGGAAAAATAGAAAAACTTATTAACGAAATTTTGGAAGCCCGGAGACAGCAGGGAAAGACAGGTTTCGATATTAATACATTCACGATTTATTGGTCTTTGAAACAAGAAAATGTGAAAGATCCTGAAAATCTCGCACCAGCGGTTAATGGCGTTTTTTTGCGCTTCCCAAACTATAAGCACAATGTTGCAGAGTTGAGACAACTCAAGGCAGAATTATACAAGCTTCTACTCCCCATCATTGGTAAGGACAGGATGATATCGGTTGTTGAAAAACTTTTGAAGCTGAATCGCAAGTGATCCGAAAAAATAAAAGTACAAATAAAGCCCTGCGCACTAAAGAACAACTCAAAGCTGAGGTTGCGCGTTGGGCCATAATCATCAAAGTAAAACCTATACAAATTCGTTTCCAGCGGATGAAATTGAAGTGGGCTTCCTGCTCTCCGAGAGGACGGATAAGCTTCAGTATGGATATTATTCATAAACCAAAAGCTTTTCAGGAATATGTTATTGTGCATGAACTTCTGCATCTGCAAGTACCCAACCACGGCAG
>CBDUII010000066.1:0-9307 GCA_965367285.1 uncultured bacterium | reverse complement strand
TCGGCCATCCCTGGCCGCAACCCTTCGGGCGGCATTCCTTCGGAATCCGTCCAATTTGGCTCTCCCTGCCAAATTGTGGTTACGGCAACTTGCCGCTTTATGTTGTTCACCATACTTACCTATTTAATAAAACTGGAAGAGTGGATTTTCTGATCACATAGGCCGTAGTTCCTCCAAGGATAAGCTCATGAATACGACTGTGACCGAAAGTTCCCATCACTATTAAATCTACATTATTATTTTCAGCATACTTTAGAATCTCTTTAGCAGAATCCCCTTTGATCCATTCGACATGCGAATCAAGGTGGTAAGGAGCAATAAATTCCTCTGCTTCTGCCAATATTTTCCTGCCTTTCACTTCATTATTTATAACAATGATTACATTGAGTTTGAGCTTCATAGAGTAAACTACTTCGCACGCCAGTTTCAACGCTTTATTTGACTCACTGCTTCCATCGCAGGCATGAAGGACAGCTTCAAAAGGACGAAAAGCCTGTGAGGTAACAAGAACCGGGCGCGGTGATTTACGCACAACAGACTCTGTTGTAGAACCAAGCAGTCCCGACGACCACTGCGCATGCTCGCCTCTTTGTGCCATGACTATTAAATCAACCTTTTTCCCCTCCTCAGCAATAATGTTGGGGATTATTCCTGATAATCTTTTTGTTTTTGGCTGTATAGATTTTTCTTCACAAAAATTTTTAAAATCATTAAGAATAATATTTCCTCTTTCTTCAAGTATCTCCTGAATTTTTTGAACATAGTTCTGATAAGGGCTAAATCCAAGAGCCCCGGATATATCACTGAAAAAGGGACCTTCCAGCGCTCTGATATCTACTATATTGATCCCTGTAATTTCCGCCTCAAATTTTGAAGCGAGATAGAGTCCGTATTCCAGCGCTATTTTGCTGTTTGGCGATCCATCTGTCGGTACAAGCATACTTTTTATCATTTAGAACCCTTATAATTTTCCAGGTAATTATAATAATTTGTAAGTTCCCGATCAAGAGTTTCGTCATCTATTTTTTCCAGTTTGACAAGGATTTTACCTAAAGGCAGCCGAAGTTTCTTCTGTATTTCCAGTAAACGGTTTACTTCTTCCTCTACTAAAAAGCCCAGCTCAATCGCTACTTCTCCAAACCGTTTTGTTGTATCAAACTGCGCGTTTAAAACCTGATATATCTGTTTCCAGGTAAGCATCTTTTCTTTAAGGGCAATTTTGCCAACTGGAATACCCTCCTTTCGTTGAAAGTTCAAGGCGTCCAGTACTGCGTTTTCCTCCACGATACCCTTATTAACTAAAAACTCGCCAAATCTTTCGAGTAATTTTAACTCACAAGATTTCCGATCTTTTTTCACCTGTATTTTCCTTTTCTTTAAAAGCAATTTTTATTTTTTAACTTCTTCTTACCTTGTTGAGTAAAACATTTTTTTATTGACCACCCCTGCGTGGAGTTTATCCTGAGCCTCTTTATAAGATTCTTCGCTTCGCTCAGAATGACACTTATGCCATATTGTCATTCTGAAGGAGAGAAACGACTGAAGAATCTCAACATTGAAATTCCTATGCGTAAATTTAACGCTTTTTAATTAGTCCCTTTAAGACCTTCAAGTTTTCAACATCTTCTTTTAAATCAGGGCCTTTTGGTGTTTCCAAGATTTTTGGTATATCAACAAATCTTTTGTCATTAACGAGAAATTGAAACGGTTTCAGACCTAAAAAACCTTTTCCTATGTGTTCATGGCGGTCTACCCGCGAGCCCAGTTCTTTCCTGGAATCGTTTAAATGAATGACTTTCAGCTTATCAAGTCCAATCATTTTATTAAAAGTTTCAAAAGTTTTTTTGTATCCTTTTGGGGTTGTGATGTCGTACCCCGCGGCAAATATGTGACAGGTATCTACACATACTCCAATAGACTTTTTTTGCCGTACCATTTTAATAATCTCCGCAAGATGATCGAATTTGTATCCCAAAGTCGTACCCTGACCCGCTGTTGTTTCAAGCAGCAACGATACTTTAAAACCTTTTCCTTTTTTTAACAAGAGGTTTATTGATTGAGCAATTTTTTTTAGTCCTGCTTTTTCACCGGAACCAACATGCGCTCCCGGATGAAAAACAAGATAAGAAATCCCTAATTTTTCACACCGTTCCATTTCAATGAAAAACGCGTCAATTGATTTCCGGTGCAAAACAGGATCAGGTGAGGCCAGGTTGATTAGATAACTGTCATGGGCAACTACCGGGGAAATCCGGGATTTATTATAAAAGCTGTGAAACCTGAGAAGCTCTTTATCTGGTATCTTTTTTGCTTTCCACTGGTTGTTATTTTTGGTAAATATCTGGATAGTGCGGCAGTTTATTTTTCCCCCTCGCTCAAGGGCTTTATATAAACCGCCTGCAATAGACATGTGGGCGCCAAACATCACATTTTAGATTTCAGATTATAGATCCCAGATGTCAGATTAATTTGGAATAATTTGCCATTTGGAATTTGATATTAACGCTATGTTATCCCTTTGCTGTTGAAATGTACACCATATTTTTTGTCCTCTATCATAATATGTTCCGCTAACCAGTCATTTAATAAAATTGCCACATCCGTAGCGATGCTTGTATTACCAGTATAATATCTTTTCTGCATAACCTCCACTTTTAGCACTAAACTATCATGTTCGCTTTTTTGAACGGTGTATTCAGGATACTCATATTGTTCCATTAACTCTTCTTCTCTTTTAAAATGCGTTTTCGTGTAATCTATCAAATCATCCAACACTTTACCCAGAGCTTTCTCATCTCTTTTGGCAAGCTTTTCATCGTGAAAAAAGTTAAGAATACCGATCAGCTTTTTGTGCTGTTCATCCATTTCCTTGACATTTACGCTAAACATGTCGGACCATTCGAATAGAGGCATAATCTTTATTTTTCCTTTCTAAAATATCGAAAATTTAAATAAGCAGCAAATTGGTGTAAATAGTATAATAATGTACGTTTTCAAAAAATACAATAGTTGATATTCGGATTGAGTTTTGATAGAGTTTTTCCTAATTAAACGTATAGGAATTTCAATGTTAAGATTCCTCGGTCGCTTCGCTCCCTCGGAATGACAGGTGGGCGAAAATGTCATTTCGAGCAAAGCGAGAAATATAATTAAAGTGTTATCTTTAATATCATTCCTAAGTGAACACCTAATTTGTCATTCCCGCGAAAGCGGGAATCTGACATGGATTCCCGATCAAGTCTGGAATGACAATGCGGGAGTCAGAGTTTGGGAACGAGATGGCTTGGGATCCGAAACCTGAAAATGAGGCAATGTAAATCATGACTATTAAATCAGATCGCTGGATCAAAGAAATGGCGGTTAAAGAAAAAATCATTGACCCTTTCGAGGAAAATCAGGTTAGAAAAGGTATGATCTCTTTTGGTCTTTCTTCTTATGGTTATGATATTCGCATTGATAATGAATTTAAAATTCCTGAAGCATCAGACTCTTCTTTGATTGACCCGAAAAATTTTGATTCATCGTCATTTCGCAACATTAAAGCTGACCACTGCATGATTCCGGCTCACTCTTATGTTTTGGGAAAGAGTGTTGAGTATTTCAAACTCCCTCGAAACATACTTACCCTTTGTTTTGGAAAATCAACCTATGCCCGCTGTGGAGTGGTGGTCAATATCACGCCCCTTGAACCTGAATGGGAAGGGTATATTACTATGGCCATATGCAATACATCAGGAAGACCTGTAAAACTTTATTCCCGTGAAGGGATCGCGCAGATTATCTTTTTGGAAAGTAATGATATTTGCCTGACCTCCTATGCCGACAAAAAGGGCAAGTACCAGGCTCAGAAAAAACTTACTGTTTCTAAAGTAGATTAATTATTATATTACCGCAAAGAACGCAATAACACCCCCTTAGTACCCCCTTGTTAGTGGGGATTTTTTGGGGATTCCCCCTTAATAAAGGGGGCCAGGGGGTTGTAAAAAACTTTGCTAAAAAAACACAGCTTTACGAGTTTGTAGTACAAAGACACAAAGAGAAAAATCTTTTGGTGGCTAAATATATGAAAAAAAGAGTAGTGGTAGCGATGAGCGGTGGAGTGGACAGCTTCATTGCCGCTGAACTGTTGATTAAAGAAGGGTATGAGGTTATTGGCATTTCCATGAAATTATGGAAAGACGAATACTATAATGCCCAAAATGGGGGGACCTGCTGTTCCCTGGATGATGTGTCTGACGCAAGACGGGTTGCAGACAAGTTAGGTATACCTTTTTATGTTATAAATATGGAAAAGGAGTTTAGAAGTTCGGTCATCAATTATTTTATCGATGAATACCTTACCGGTAAAACCCCTAATCCTTGCATTCCCTGTAACAAAGTTCTGAAGTTTGATGTTCTGGCAAAACGGGCGGAACAGTTGGGAGCTGATTACGTCGCTACAGGGCATTATGCTCAGAAGGTGAGATATCAAAATGGCAAATATCTTTTAAAAAGAGGAAAGGATGCTGGAAAAGACCAGAGTTATTTTTTGTTTAATCTGACACAGGAACAGTTGCAAAAGGTTCTTTTCCCTCTGGGAGGTTATTTCAAAAAGGAGGTAAGAAATCATGCCCGATCTATGGGCTTAAGTGTAGCAGAAAAAACTGAGAGTCAGGAAATTTGCTTTATACCGGACAACGACTACCCTGCTTTTATCTTAAAAGAAAAAGGAACTCAATTTGTCAAGAAAGGGAAGATAGTTAATACAACAGGGAAATTTTTAGGTGAGCACAAAGGTATTTCTTTTTATACTATTGGACAGCGAAAGGGTTTGAAAATCAGCTCTCCAACCCCACTTTATGTAAAGCAGATTGACGCAACCAATAACCGTTTGATTGTAGGAGAGAAAGAGGAAGTTAAATCAAAGAAATTAAGGATTCAAAATGTTAACTGGTTCAAACCACCCGGCAAGAAAAAAAAAATTTATGAACTGGTACAGATCAGGTATCGCCATAAACCGGCTTCCGCTGTAATTTCCTTTGATAACCCTGATGAACCGGAGATCGAATTCGATGAGGCTCAGTTAGCCATAACACCGGGCCAGGCCGCTGTGATATACCATCATGATACGGTTTTAGGTGGAGGGTGGATAGTTTGATTTTAGATTGCTGATTTTGGATTGCAAGTTTGTTCGTTGATTGCTTTTATATTGTTGGTTTTGTTTTAGCTGAAGGCTGATAGCTGACCGCTTTATTTTTTGATAGGCAGGATAATGGTAAAAGTAGTTTTCTTGCCAGTCTCACTTTTTACCTCAATCTCTCCGCCGTGCTGTTTGATAATCCCATAACTGATAGAAAGACCTAAACCGGTACCTTTTGCCGCTGACTTGGTTGAAAAAAATGGGTCAAAAATGTATTTTATGTTTCCCGGCGAAATACCATGCCCTGAATCCTGAAAGTGTATTTTGATTCTTGAATCAAAGACTTCTGTAATAATTTTGATCTTCCCGCCATCCGCGGGGATTGCTTCTTCCGCATTATTAAATATATTCAGGGTTACCTGCTTGATTTGATCAGAAATAGCCTGAATCTTCGGCATGTTACCAGCGTAGCTTTTCTCCAATTTAATCCCTCTTGTTTTAAGAGTTATCTTGCTTAATAAAATCACTTCATCGATTACCTTATGAATATCCACGGGTGTTACTATGCCGGGGGAGGGGCGATGGAAATCCTGAAGCTTTTTAATGAGGTCTGTTATCCTTTTGCATTCACGAACCGCCACATCAACCAATTCCTTGTTGGTCTCATTCATCGAGACTTTTTTACTTATCCTTTCCAGAACACTATGGATACCGGTGATTGGATTATTGAATTCGTGCGCAATTGAGGCAGATAATTTGCCTATGGCTGATAATTTTTCTGAATGCAGTAATTGATCATGAACGGATTTTAATTCATTGGTACGCTCTTCAACCATATCTTCAAGATGGTTGCGATATTTTTTTAATTCTTCTTCTGCCTGTTTACGTTCAACGACTTCCTTTTTTAGTTTTTCTGTCCGATTTTCCAGTTCCTTCGTTCTCTTCTGGACGATATTCTGGAGATTTTGGTTGTGATCGGAGAGCATTTTATAAAGAGCAGTACTTTCCAGGGCGCTTGCGGTATAATGAAGAGCAATGGAAAGTGGATACAATTGGGCGTCCGTCGCATTAGGCTTTTTGCTGTTAAGCACACCGACAAACATGCCCCGGACCCGTATTTTTGTTGACAGGACATGCAAGATTAACGGGTATCCAAAGTGGCTCGTCTTGACTATCACAGGACGGTTTTGATTCAGTGCCCAGGCAAAGGTGCCATCCTCGATTAAATAATCCACTGTCTCCAGCACCATCTTCTGCTCTGAGTCAGGATCACAATTTTTTATAACAAAACTGAAATCCGATTCATCAACATTAAAAAACGCTATAGCATGGAAATCCATAAAACGATTCAAGTGCAGCCTGGCTAAACTAAATATTGCATCAACATCTTTGTTAAGCAAGTCATTGCCATACAAATCTCCCAGTGAAGCGATCAAATCAAGAAAAAACAGGTCCCTCTGGCAGACCTTTTCAAGGTACGCGATGCGCGCGTCCTTGTTTTTTATCAGGTTTTTATCATTTTTATTGTTAGTCATAATTGAAGCTCCCCGCGGCAAGACCGCTGGGAATGCGCTCGCCAAGCACGTTCAGGGTAAAAACATCTCAACCGCATCGACGAACTGTCTCTCTATCTGATTCACGATTGACGATATGATGCTTACAGGAAGTCCGATAACCTCCCATGCGGCGGCATTCAGAGGTTGCACGAAAAATTCTCCACTGCTGCCTATCTGTAAGGCGTTTGCAATAATATCAGCAAAATGAACAATAGCAGCCTCGGCAAGATAGCGTGTTGCACTTGAAGGGGAATGATGGAAAGCCACTGCTTTTTCCAGACTTTCCGGAAGTTTCCAGGCTCGTAGTAATGCGCCTCCAACCGCGGCATGGTCATACCCCATAATTTCGCGCTCTGCATCGTGCAAAAGTTTGCCTTTTGTTTGAGACAGATTCAGTGCTTTGTTCGCCTGTTTTGGGATTTTTATGTATAAAATCAACCGGCCGATGTCATGCGTTAATCCAGTGACGTAGAAGCGATCGACATTGGGCTCACGCCTGTAAGTGGCGATAATTCTCGAAGCCAGGCCACAGGCAAGGCTGTGCCGCCAAAATAAATCCATATTGATTAGATTACTTGATATTCCATTAAACGATTCTATTATAGTAGTGGCCAGTACCATGTCTCGCAATTGATTGGTTCCTATGACTGTGACAGCTTGCGTAATTGTTTCAATCTTTGTTGGGAAAGAGTAAAAGAAACTGTTAGCGATTTTCAGCATGCGAAGACTCAGGGACGAATCTTTGTTGATGATCCCGGCAATGTCCGTAAACGAAATTTCCGGATTGTTGATAGCCTCATGGAGCTGATTAAATATCATCAACTGTGATGAAACCTGAACTCCATCTTTTATTAAATCATCTGGACTATTCATTATTTAACTATTATTTTTTCACCATAAAGCTCTGTGGTTAAGTTAGGCCTTCGGCAACTTTTCTAATACTCAAATATGTCAATCGATTGCAATGCAGCTGTCCATCCCCTGGATTCCCGCTAAAGGCATGCGGGAATGACATACAGGGGTTGTTCATTCCCGCATGTTTTTAGCAGGAATCCATAAACATTGAAATTCCTATACGTAAATTCTTTTTGGCTACGGCTGAGCCTCTCTATGTTTCCTTCCCTGAGATCGATTTTGCCTTTCTTAAAATGCATAGATAAAACAGTTCCTTGACAGCCGGGTGCGAACGATCCGCATGACTGAATAAACGAGTAACCTCTGCCTCTGCTTTATCCAGGAGTTCCGGGTTCAAGTCCTTGCTTCTGGTATCTTCAATATCTTCCTTCGTGGCTTTTTGAACATCGGCTTCAGTAATTCCCCAGGACTTTAAAATTTTCAGATGCTTTTCAGTGATTTTCGCTCCGGACTCCAGCAAAACGCGGTCATTAAGATCTTTAATGTCTCCAGCAAGCACCATCCCTGCCTTTAAGTTCTTCAATTTAATTATTGCCACTTTTAACCTGATTCCGTCCTGTCTGTTTTACCTTGTAAAGTACCTTGTCGGCAAGATCAATAAGCGCATTTGAGGAAGATTTACTGTCAGGAAAAATAGTTCCGACTCCCAAACTGATTGTGACGTACGCGCTAATATCGGAGGAGGTATGTTTAATTTTTAATGTTTCGACAGACTTGCGCATCTCTTCTGCCAACAGAAGAGAGCCCTCCTCGTCCGTTCCGGGCAGTACAGCCACAAATTCTTCGCCTCCATAACGAGCAAATAAGTCAGCGGGGCGATGTATAATGTTATTTAATGTCTTTGCAACCTGTTTCAGGCAATCATCACCAGACAGATGACCGTAAGTATCATTGTAAAGTTTGAAAAAATCGATATCAACCATTATTAAAGAAATTGGTTTCTTGTCTCGGATTACTCGTTTCCACTCCCTTTCAAAATGTTGATGAAAATAGCGGTGGTTGTAAACCTCCGTCAATCCATCGCGGATGGATAATCTCCTTAATTCCTCGTTTTTTTCTATTAATTTTTTCTGACTGCTAACCAGTTTTTTTTCAACAAGCCTGCGCTTTTCTACCTCACTTTCCAGTTTAAAAATAGCATTCTGTACGTCATCAGAGCGCTTTTCTATCTGTCTACGCAGTTCCAGTTTCTCGAGGCAATGTTCTACTCTGAAATGTAGCTCTTCCGTCATAGTCGATTTTAGCATGTAATCATCGACACCAAGCCTTAGTGCGTCTATTGCGGGTGATAAATCACTATGACTGGTAAAGATCATCACTACTGTCTCAGGACTCATCTTTTTAACCTTTTCTAAAACCTGTACTCCATTTATCCCGTCCATCTTGAGATCGGTAATAACCATATCATAATTGCTTTCCCCCAATCTTTTTATCGCTTCTTCACCGCTTCCGGCTAAAGTAACATCATACCCCTTTTCACTAAGATCAACACTAATGGTTTTGCGAATGATTTCTTCATCATCAACCAATAATATAGAGTAATTATTCATTTGATATTCCTTATCTTATCGTGATTTATGATTTCGGATTGCAGATTGCAGATTTTAAATCCACATTCCGAATTCCAAAATTAAATAAGCGTTGACTAATGGCCTATGACTAAATCAATGAGCCTCTCCCCAATTTTTACCTATACAGGTGTCGACAATCAAGGGTA
>CBDUII010000065.1:0-9405 GCA_965367285.1 uncultured bacterium | reverse complement strand
TTGAGACTAACCCGGTTCCCGTTAAAACCGCTTTATCCCTCATGGGAAAAGTAACAGGTGAACTGCGTCTTCCCCTGACCCCAATGAATGATTCAAACTTATCAAAATTAAAAAATCTCTTAAAAGAATCAGGGATTATTTAATCTATCCATTTAACACAATTTTTTTTCTCTCAGCGGCCGGTGGTTCATGATCCGGATATCCCAGGGTTATTCCGCAAATAAGGTCCATCTCTTTTACTTGAAGAAAAGCGTTGACTTCGTCTTTTATCTCAAGCGGGGCGCCCATCACACAGGTTCCCAATCCTTCATAATGCGCGGCAAGTATAAGATTTTGCACCGACATATAAACAGACCCCAGAGATGTTTGATGTTGTTCTTCAGGGTTTGGTCTGGAATAAGCGAAGATCAAAACCGGCGCTTCTCCAAGGGTATAAAAAAAACGTTCTGTGAATTCATATAAGCCCGGCTTCAATCTTTTAATGAGCACGTCTTTCAGGAATAACCATGATTTTTGGGAAAGTTTAAGGTAGTCTTCTTTTTTCTTACCAGTAAGTATGAAGAATCTCCAGTTCTGAAGGTTCTTTCCGGATGGCGCCCATGTTGCTGCTTCTATTATTTTTTCTACTAATTTTTCAGGAACAGTGTCTTTTTTATAAACACGAATACTTCTTCTTGACTTTATAATAGAATAAAAGTCTGACCTGTTGAAGGAAGGGTTTTTCATTTATATTACCGGAGCATGTACACCCTGTCATTTGCCATCCTTTTAATCCCGGGATCAATGTCCTCTATTGACATGAGTTCTCTGTAAAACATTATCGCATCCGAAATCCTGTTCTGTTTCTCCGCAATCCGGGCAAGGCCAAGATAACCCTGATAATCTTTCATTTTTGAAAGCCTCTGGTACGATCCGTATGCCTTATCGTATTCTCCAATCTTCTCATACAAAAGTGCAATATTGAAAAGCGCATATTTATTAGATGGCTCTATAGATATTACTTTTAATAAATAGCCTTCTCCCGCAACAAGGCTGCCGCTCTTTATATATGCTATGCCGAGGTTGATAAGAGACGGTACATAATCCTTTTTTATGTTCAGGGCCATTTCTGAATATTCGATCGCCTCCTCAAAAGCTTCTAAATGAAGAAGCAGACTGGAGATATTGTTCATTACGAGATAGTTGCCGGGATCCACATCCAGTATCTGCTTGTAACTGTCAAAAGCTTTTGAATAGTCCTTTTTATTCTCGTAGGATCTTGCCAGATAAAGTTGTAAGTCTTTGTTCAAAAGAGCGGCTTCCCGAGTTTCGGATTCTTCTGCCGTTATCTCACCGCTTTCATCCGGTTCAGAAACATCTTTGATTTCCTCTTGCTCTTCGATGTTTATCTTTTGCTCCTCGCCTTCTTTTGATTGTTGCTTGCTGACTTCTTTCGGCTTTTTTTTGGCCATCCCGGGCATTTGCTTAATCTTCCCGGAAACTTCATTCTGCTTGTATGCTGTCGGCTTACTAACAGCGGCTACTTTCTTGCCAGTCTCCTTTCTGGACTCGTCATTTCTCTGCTTTTGATCTCTCGCCTGAGAAGATTGGCGTGCCCGAGTTATTTTTTTGAATTCTGCAACAGAAATGTCTGAAGTTCTGGTACCGGCTTTCGGTTTGAGGTATAGATCTTTAAATAATACCGCTCCAATTCCTCCGGCAATGGGTAAAAGCAATAGAACAAAATAGACGATTATCTTTTTTTTAGCTGCTCTTTTGTCGGAAAGATCGGCTACAACCCTTTTCAGGTTAGGCGGTACGTCACCTTTGCGGCCGGATGGTTTTACTTTTGAAAGCAAATCAGCGACAAGACTCACGGTAGTTCCTTGAAAAAAGTTCAACAGCGCGGCTTTTGACAGTGACTAAAAAAATATACTCACGAAGTACACGAAGCGGCTGGGAGCCACAACCAAAAGGGCTATCGCCCCAATTTCCTAACAAAAACGCTGCTAAAAAAACACGTTTCGCAGATTAGTAGCACGAAGAAGAAAAAAATGACCAATAACCAACAATAAATGACCAATTTTTATTGTGCGAGTTTTATAATATCACCAGATATCCAGCCTTCCCTGCCATCAATGAGGCGGATTTCATACCATTCAAGGCCTGTGTTATCTTCTGTTTTATTTATTATTTCAAAATCCATGTCCTCTGTAACCCATGCAACGACTTCAGCACCCAATCCCGGTTTTGCCCTGACATTAGCTGACTTAACGACAATAGTTGCAGTTACTTTTTTTATTTCTTCTACTGCTTCTGGTGCCGTTTCTCCTTTCGCGTTATCTTCCAATGTATTAGCATCTGTCTGAATGTTTGCCTGCTGCATTTCATTATCTGTCCGGGTATCTTGCTGTTCAGGTTCAGCATAGTTTTTCGTTTCGGATTGTGGACTGACGATTGCGGTTTTAGGACTGTACCACATAATGTCAGGTATATAATTCATTTTAATAGCAATAACAAAAGCAAAGGCAAGTATGAGGAGAATAGTTATACCGGCATATTTTCTCATTTTTAGCGGTGGCTTAACTGGTGTTTCTATATAATCATTTGTTAAGTGTTTTATTGTATACATGACATGCTTTTTTGATACAACATTGCTGCCGTCAAGGTACGCGGACATCATTGCCCTTGAGGATACAAGATTGATCAGTCTCGGGATTCCTTTTGAATAGGCATAGACAGATATGCTTGCATCTTTTCCAAATGAAGCGTTTCCTTTTCCTCCCTTGATAAGCCTGTAGTTAATGTAGTCATTTGTCTCATTTATTGAAAGGGGTTTTAAGGTGCACCTTACCGTTACCCTCTGGTTTAACTGCGTGAGATCATGCGACGCCAGCACCTTTTTTAATTGGGGCTGCCCTATTAAAACTATCTGAAGCAGCTTTTCTTTTTCCGTCTCAAGGTTTGATAACAACCTGAGTTCTTCAAGTGTTTCATAGGGCATGTTCTGAGCTTCATCAACTATTATGATTACCCTCGTTCCTTTTAATGCGGCTTCAACAAGAAAGTCCCTGAATGTTCTTATAATATCATTTTTATTTGTGCTCTCAACTTTTACTTTCAAGTCTTCCAGGACGGTTGCGAGAAATTCTTCAGGTGAAAGACGGGGGGTCATGACAAGAGCTATGAGCGCCTTATCCTTCCATGTGTTAATGAATACTTTCAATATAGTTGTTTTCCCTGTGCCGGGATCGCCAACAGCTAAAAAAAAGCCCTCCTTTTGTTCAATAACATAATTAAGGGATGACAGGAGTTCATTATGGCTTTCTGAAGGGTAAAAATAAAACGGGTCAGGTGTCAGCCTGAAAGGATCTTCATTTAGATTAAAAAATTCTAAAAAATCCATGTTTATGATACTATTTTCGGCAGCAGCAATACTACAAGTTCCGACTTCTCTGTGCTTTTATCTTTGCTCTTAAATACACCCCCGATTAGCGGGATATCACTTAGCCATGGTACCTGATTCTCATCCAGGGTTTCGGTTTTCGATATCAGTCCACCGATTATAACCATTTGTCCATCCCTCACCTTTACCGTGGTACTGAGTTCCCTGAGGTCAATGGTTGGAAGTGAGATTTCGGTTTCGGTTCCGCCTGTGCCAATGGAAACAGTTTCAAATTTTACAAGGTTAGAGATTATAGGAGTTATTGTCATTGAAATCTCTCCCTGCTCGTTTATAAAAGGGACTATTCCGAGAACAATTCCTGAAAGAACATTGCCTGTTGTTATGGAAAAAGTAGTAACAGGGGAAGGTCCGGATGTTGTAGTTGTTTCAACCTTTGATATAAAAGTCTCCGATCTCCCCACGCTTAAGAGGGATGTCTGCCCATTCATAATATTTATTTTTGGATTGGATAGAGTTCTTACCTCGCCCTGCTGCTGAAGCGCCTTTAAAACAGAAGTAAAATCTCCACCTGCTACGTTAATACTGAATGCGGGCAACGTTGAATTCAATGCAGAAGAAAAATCCTGCCCAAAAGTTATTTGGCTGCTGCCTAAATCAGCAATAAGGCTCCAGTCTATTCCAAACTGCATGCTTTCCGATAACTGCACCTCTATAATACGCGCCTCTACCATCACCTGCCTGGAAATAACTTTTTTTACAGTGTTGATAAATTGTTCAACCCTTTCAAGATTTCTTTTTGCGGCTGTAACGAATATAGTTCCAGTCATACGATTAATAATAACGCTTTCCCGCACTCCTTTATCTGTAGATGCCTGGTTTTTAACTATTGAGGTTATAGACTTCTCCATGGTTGTCCAGAAATCGAAGGCAGTGGTGTCCCCTTTAATACTTTGAGCAATAGAACCTCTTATACCGCCACTTCCACCGGCTGCGTATGCCGCCCCGCTCAGTATATCGCCGCCCACATCTACGCTATAGGTTTGAGTTATGGCCGGATGCCCGATTTCAAATATCTTTGTGTCAACAGCCTTTATAATGAGCATATTATTCTTTACTGTGTAAAAATAGTCTACCGCGGCAAATATTGTAGCTAAAGCGTCTTCAACGCTAATATTTTTTAAAATCAATGTCATTGGAATATCAGGATCAACCCCTCTTTCCATCACAAGATTCAGAGCCGATGCCTCTGCAATAACATGAAGGACATCCCTCAACGGTGTGCTTCGTGCGGATATGTTAACGATTCTTGTCTTCAGGGGAGAAAGGTCTTCAGTTACCGGGGCAAAATCAGGTACTTCAAGTTTGGGAACCTGCCGTAGCTTTACCTTTTTTACTTTCTTTGGTATCAGCACCTTCCTATTGACTTTTATGGCTGTACAGCCGCTAAAAAGTATTGAGCAAGCTATAATCAATAAGCAACAATACAGCCAACCCTTTAGTCCGGTGCTTTCAAATTTTTGTTGTATGGCTTTAATAGACATAATGCACCGCAGCCGCAACTAATCACAACCCCTGTATCCCCCTTTACTAAGGGGGAGTGTCCCCCATTTAATCCCCCAAACAAGGGAGGACCAAGGGGTGTGACTTCCTCTATCTTTATTCAGGTTTGTGTTAATTTATTTTCAGCCATCTTTCTCCGGTGTTCTCTTCATTTATTAATACTCGATCTTTTTCAATCATAAGAACCAGGCTGTTGGCAACTGTATCGCCCTCACTTAACACAAAATCATTTATTATTGCCATCTTTCTGGATTCGTTTATAAGAATTAAGGTCAGCTTTTTTGCTATAACTTTTTTCCTCCCGATATCAGACGCATTATAAGATTTCAGTTTTAAATTCTTAGCTTTCTTTTTGGCGTTTATCCCAACAGGGCTTTTTAAAAAACCGGTTACAATTATCGGCTCTTTTTTTAAAACAATATTTGCAGACACAGGTAAAAACCGAAAAAGTTCATCTTCCATAGGACGCAATTCAGGCTTAAATTCAATTAACGATGCGATATAGATCAACGCCGCGCCCGCGATAAAAGGTGTGGATAGCAGCGTGATTAATTTACTATCAAAATAGTTCATCTTAATAATTTATTAAACCACATAAGAAATGACAATTAAAGATAATTAGCAAGCATTCAGCCATCGGCGCTCAGCAAAACGTAAAAAAATTGTTCCCTGTTTCCTATTGTCTCGTAACATGATTTCATGGACTCAAAATGGTTTTACGTACTTATTAGATTCCCGCTTTAGCGGGAATGACATTCAGTGTTTTCCGGTTATCGTTCCCGACTTGATCTGGAATCTGTGTTTGCAAATTTATGTTACAGAACACTGTGTATTCTTGCCCCTGCTGAAAGCTAACTGCTGACTGCTGAACTCTTAATACCTATCTTCTTCGGCATAAGCAGTTCCCCGTTAATCAGGTAGGTTACCGATATCCCATCCTTACCCTGCTTCCGTATCAGGGAAATGCTCTTTATCCCAAAAAAAGGGAATTCCAATGACCCCAAATATCCAGTGTTATTAGCAAGATCCGAATAGCTATTTAAATGTCCTGATATTTTTACCGGCAAAGAGACTGCATCTGCTTTATCTTCAAATTCCGAGGCGGAAACTTCTGCCTGTTTCAACCTGGCTTTCAAATCACCAAATGCAGAAAACATTTTCCACTCTGTTGAGTTTTCATAAAAATCAGAAGGAATATAATTTTTAGTACGAACAAGCAACTTATCAATCTCATGAGTTGCCGCCTCCATACTCAAAATATTTGATTTAACCCTTATTAATTTTCCGGATATCTCCTGTAAAGAACTATTATATTTGCCTATTGCCAGGTTTAAGAAAATGATAATTGGCAACAATAACCCTGTCACGATATAAAATATAATAGGTTTTTTTAATTGTTCAAACATTATTCTGGTTGATAGGTTGCCTCAATAGTGAAGGCCTTGTCCTGTGCCTCTACTCTGTGGAATGATACATTCATACCCTCTGTTTTTTTTATGGAATCAACAAAATTCTGGTAATCGATCCTTGTCTGATTAAAACCTTCAGCCTCAACAACACCTTTCATAATGAGACTTAAGGCCCCTGGTGCAGGTGTCACAAAAATACTATCTATCCTTATGTTTTCGAGAGCAAGGTTTGCCATAATAAGCAATAGCTTTTGATAGCCATATTCAGAGTTTACCCGGTTTACAAATTTTATAAGCGGCATAAGTTTTTGAAGTTCTTTCATTTTATTCTGATACTCGGACCTAACTGATTCTATATTTTTTATCTTTGTTCTAACTATTTCATTTTTTTTCTTCGTATCTAACATTCCGCCTATATTTAAGGCAGTATAACCTACCCCTGAAACAAATAGAATTATAAACAGAGCCATCGCACACATAAGGGCGGTCTTTAAATTATAGCCGCGTTTGTATTTGACAGGGAGGATGTCGCTTTTTTGAAAAAAACTCTTCATTTGTTTTTCCGCACAGAGACATGCTATAGCCGGCATGAATTTTATGATTGTTCCTTTCGAGGCCAATACCTTAGGCCGATAATCCAGGCATACCAATGGGACAATCGGATCCACCTTTGCATCATATTCAAAACACGCGCTACCTATAAGAATTACCTGGTCGGGATATATCTTTAATGATTGTCGGCAGTAGTTTATTGTCGTGTTAATATTTTCCACATCAAAATCATGTAAGCTGTTGTCAATACCTCGAGTGTTTCTTATAAAAAATATTTTCCCGTCTTTTAGCAAAAACAGGTACTTGTTTCTGCCTGATTTTGTAAGACATAAAATCGGCTTCTTTGAATCCAGGACAGTATAAGATAGGGAAAGTATATTGGGAATAAGATGGGTTACCCTCTTTCCATGTTTGTAAAACTTATCAGTAATACCGTAGATATCATCATTATTTACTGCAAATACGAAGACCTCCTGCTTTTTTTCCCCTTCGAAAAACCCTTCTCCGAGAACAGTGTAAATAAAAGAGTATTCTTTTAGTCCCAAGAATGTTTTTTTTATTTCTGTCTGGAGAATCTTCATGAAAAATTTATCATTAACAGGGGGAAGGTAAACTACGCCACTAAAAAATGTTTTAAAATGGCATACTACAGTGAATTCTTTTGCTTTTTCTTTTTGAAGAAAACCACCAAGTTCCTCCTTTGGAAAGGTAAGGGTGTTTTGCACAATCAGGTTTCCCCCCCTGGCTACGCCATACACCACACTAATGCTGTCATTTTCAAAACTTATGACTACCTTTTTTGACATATGCCCATTTTACTAAATTTTTGTTACGAAAACATGGTGCCGCCTTAGCTACATGACGATAGACTAATAAGACTCTATCTTAGAAACCCTCCCGGTTAATAAGTCTCCCCTGATTTTATTTTAAATGCACAAATTGTCAATCAAAAACGTGATATATCCGGCTTTTTTGGGGAGTTGTATATCTAATTTGCTAATTATGTGTAAATTTAACTTGACAAGCACAATATATTGGGGTAAATTTTCATATTATATACAAGTGGAAAATAATTTCACCTTATTTAACAGTAATTTGGTATAATTAATGGCTGACGCAAAAAACCATATATTAGTTGTTGATGACGAGCCTGCAATCAGGGGAGTTCTCGTCACTTACTTTGAGAGAAGAAAGTGGATCGTCCGTACAGCTAATGACGGCATACATGCTATTCGCAGTTTGCGCGACTTTAACCCGGATGTAGTACTAATGGATATCAGAATGCCAGGTCGAGACGGAATTGCCACCTGCAACATCATTAGAAAAGATATTACATTAAACCACGATATTCCAATAATTCTGATGACGGCTTCTCTTGATAAAAACCAAATCATGAAATCTATCGAAGCCGGCTGTAATGATTTTATTTTAAAGCCGTTTCGTCTTGATGTGTTATTAAAAAAAGTAGAAAAACTTATTGAGACTTACCATAGAGGAATTCCAGGGAAAGAAAAAAGACAGCCGTTCATTAAGGGAATTCACGCGTATTAACCTGTCATCACAGCATTAGATTCCTGTTAGTTGTTTTTCCGGCGTAATATCTTTCAACAATCTTTTTATAGTTTCCAGGTTTGCTTTATCAAAGGTTTCTCTTTCATTCGTTTCTTTACCAATCGTAACCTTTGGTTCGTAGGATAATATGATACTTCCTCCTGTTTCAAAAGATGCCATGGCTCCTTTTTTTCCTTTTCCAGCCAATTTACTTCTGTCTCTTAATATAATGAAAATCCGGTATTGATTATCAGACTTAGTGGCGATGATATTAACTGTATGTTGTTCGTCTAAACCATGCCATTTTGAGATAATTTTATCTGCCGCATCCTCAACCTTTCTTTTGCCTGTTCCCTCAGCTACCCAAAGAGGACAATAGTATTTTGGATTTGAAACCCTGACATCATTGTTTTCATAAGTAACGCTTTTATTTTCAATTCTTGTTCTTTCAATGGGAAATTCTTCAGTGGTTACCTGCATATGTTCGTGCTCTTCAATTGAAGCCCCGGCCAACCCATTAAAAATTGTCCTGAAATAACCGTCTGTTTTATCTATAAAATCATTCAATACTTCGAGAATTTTTTTTTGATATTGCTGTGGTCGATGCTCTTCGCTCATTAACGTAAAATGATTGTTTGTTATATAAGCAAAATTTGCTCCCGCATAATATTTCTCTCCTCGTAAATCCATATCGAGCAGGATTTCCCCTGGATTCTGCGCGTCAATATTTGTTTTGCAGAGATAGCAAGCCTTGTTTTTTTTATCTCTATTAATCAATTTAGTCTCATCAACCTTTTCCGCGATCACTCCCCGTTTTATAAGCAGTTCATGATCCTTCCTCAGTTCCCGGTCAGGATTCCATTGCATACGGCAGGTAACGCCCGTGTCATAATCAAAAAACATATTCTCTGCCTTATCTTTCAAGTTCAGGGTATCACCTAATACAAA
>CBDUII010000064.1:0-9674 GCA_965367285.1 uncultured bacterium | reverse complement strand
GAGAACCAACGAAAAAACTTCCCCCAAAAACAAGTTTTTACAGAGTAATAGTATAGGATTGTCATTCCCGACTTGGTCGGAAATCTGACTAATGTTTCTATTTTTCAACACAATCAAAGTAGACCTGTTCAAATTCTTCCAAAATTATTTCAAGTCTGCGCTTTTGGAAAACTATTTTCCCGGAAGCCATAATAACTACCTGATCGCAAATTTCTAAACCCTGTTTTAAATTATGGGTGATCATAACTATTGTGTTTTGAGGTGTATGTAACTTTTTAAGTATACCTGTTAAAATCTTTGTAGCATGTTGGTCAAGGCCTGTATACGGTTCATCCAGGAAAACAATGGATGGATTATTTAACACGGCTCTGGCTATGGAAAGTCGCTGCTGCATTCCTCTGGAAAGGGTGCGTACAGGGTCATGGAGTCTATGAGACAATTCCACTTCTTCCAACAATTTTTTGATACGAGCATCCGGGTTGGACAATCCATACAGTTTTCCATAAAACACCAGGTTTTCATAAGGACTGAGATTATTATAGGAAAATGTATTGTGGGATATTAGACCTATCTTACCGCGAATCTTTTTCCCGCCTTTCGTAACATCAATTCCATTGACAAATGCATTTCCCGAAGAAGGCTTGATTAAAGTGGATAGGATTTTAATGAGAGTGGTTTTCCCGGCTCCGTTGGGGCCGAAAATTGTGAGAAAACTACCGTAAGATACTTTTAAATCTATTCCATTCAACGCGTCGGTATAGCCGAATGAACGTTTCAGATTTTTTGTTTCTATAGCCCACTTGTTCTCCATTAGATAAATGTAAAATTCCTAATAACAAGCACCAAATAACAAATAAATTCCAATTTCCAAAATTCTACGAGTTAGATCCCCGCTAAAAACATTGAAATTCCTATACATACATTTAAACAAACTACATTACCAGTTTCTCCTGAATCTTTTTGCGTCTTTGTGTCTTCGTGGCAAAAAAATGTAGCGATGAACTCCTGCAAAATATCGAATATTAAAGATAAATTCGAAACAAATTTAAATTGTTAATCGTTAATTGATCATTGCTAATTTTTTTTAAGTTCCTCCCATACAAGCAATACAGGACTGGCAATGAATATAGATGAATATGTGCCTACAAAAACACCAATCATAAGAGCAAACGAGAAATCATGGATAACCTCTCCCCCCATAAAGAATAATGCCAAAACCACAATAAGTGTGGTTAATGAAGTTAATATTGTTCTGCTTAAAGTCTGATTTATACTGAAATTGATAATATTTTCAAATTTTTTCTTTCTCATCTTTCTCAGGTTTTCTCTAATCCTGTCAAATATCACAATGGTATCGTTCAAAGAATATCCAATGATTGTTAAAAAAGCAGCTATAATGGGAAGGGAAAATTCTTTATCGAACAGCAAAAAAAATGTTGTGGTAATCAGCATGTCGTGAATGAGCGCGATGATGGCAGCAACGGCAAAGCGGAACTCAAAACGCCAGGATATGTAAATAATAATCCCGACCAAAGCATAAAAAATGGACAGAATAGCCTTTTCTCTTAAATCACGACCGACTTTTGGGCCTACCATTTCCACACGAACGACCTCGAAACTTTCCGGAGCAAAGTCTTTTTCAAGTTGATTTTTAACAGTTGTTTTCAAGTCTTCCAAAGTTTCTGAAAACCGCTCTGTGTTGATCAGGATATCCTTATCCGAACCAAATTGCTGTATGCTGCTGCTTCCCATACCTAACTGGTGAAATGACGCACGAATTTTATCAATAGAGACATTTTCTTTAAACTGGATCTGGATTAAGGTGCCACCGGAAAAATCAATGCCAAGCCTCAGACCCCCCTTTACAATAAACAAAATAATACCGATTGTTATAATAAATAAAGATAAAGACATAGCACTCTTTTTTTTACCAATAAAATCAATCGAGATGTCACTTTTTAAAATTTCCATGTTGTATTCATTTGAATTTATTTGTTATACGCATTCATAATAAGGAGAGTTAATATACCAGAAAATGGATGGAGTTGAAAAAAACTATTGTGGCCAGGGGGTGGTGGCGCCTCTTTATCCTGAGCAACGCGATGTAGGAATAAGTGTGAATGGGGTTCTTAAAGGGGCTGTTATAGTAATGTTAATACTTTCGAAGCATTTCTGTAGCAAAATCACTGCGGGCAATACTTGTCGAGGCAGAAGCAATTATTTCACCTGTCTTTATGTCGACAGAATTTACGTTGACGTCCAGATTTGTGCCAAGGTCAATTATTTTACCCACAATTATAGCTTCAATCTTCAGGGCATCTCCAAGTTCATTTAGAGTGGAAACCTCAAAATTATTGGATCCAGTACGCAACCTATTCATTGTACCCAGCAAATCACCTCTTGGAGTCAGCTTGAAATATTTATTTTTAGAAATTTCATTTGCTATTTTTAGACTGATATACCGGCCTAATTCTGGGACTCTGCCTGTGTGGTCTACTAAGTCCATGACTGCGATTCTGTTAATTGCAAGATTTGAATTTTCTTCATCCATCTGCCTGATTAACTGTTTTACCAAATGATAAGCCTTTTTTTCGTAGTATCGTGTATTATTTTCTGGAGTAAATGCTTTGTTTAAAATCTCAGAAGGCAGAGGAAAAATTCCGCAGCCTGATAACAATAGAACAGATAGCCACAAAATAACTATTTTTTTCATTTTTATATTTCTTTAATTTAAAGGCACATTTCCAGGGATTTGTTTATTTGCAATTTCAGCAATTGGAGTTTTTGCAACAGGGAGTCTTTCTTTACGTTTTGCAACAGTTTTAAAGGGATTACTTAACAGAGCTGTTTTCAGCACTTCGTCCATATTTTGTACTAAAGTTATTTTAAGCGCCTTTTTTATTTTTATTGGAATTTCCTCGAGGTCTTTTTCGTTTTCCATTGGAATAATAACATTAGATATTTCACCTCTGTGTGCCGCAAGTAACTTCTCTTTTAATCCCCCGATGGGGAGAACTCTGCCCTGCAAGGTTATTTCACCGGTCATAGCCAAATCATTTTTTACCGGAATTTTGGTTAAGGCGGAAACTATGGCTGTTGCCATAGTGATGCCGGCAGATGGCCCGTCTTTTGGGATAGCTCCTTCCGGGATATGGATATGAGTATCACTTTTTTGATAAAAGTTTTTAGGGAGGTTAAGCTCTTTGGCTTTAGAGCGAACATAACTCCAGGCCGCTTGTGCAGATTCCTGCATAACATCTCCCAGCTTTCCCGTAAAGGTAGGCTTCCCTTTCCCATCCATTATAAGCACTTCAATAACCAGCAACTCTCCTCCCACTTCTGTCCACGCTAAACCCGTGGCCAGGCCAATTTTGTTTGTTTTTTCTTTTTTCCCATATCGAAATTTTAAAACTCCTAAAAAGGCTTGTAATTTTTTTGCGGTTACAATTAATTTGGCTGGTTTTCCTTCTGTTGCCACTTTTTTTGCTATTTTACGGCATACTGCCGCTATCTCCCGCTCAAGGTTTCTGACTCCCGCTTCTTTGGTATAATGTTGAATGATTTTTCTTATAGCATCTCTTGAAAACTGGATATTGTTTTCATTAAGACCATGTTCGGGTACTTTCTTCGGAATTAGAAACTGTTCCGCTATCATTACTTTTTCGTCTTCTGTATATCCGGAAATTTTTAATACTTCCATCCTATCCTGTAATGGTTGCGGAATAGGATGGAGGAGATTCGCAGTAGTGATGAACAAGACTTCAGACAGGTCATAATCCACCTCAAGATAATGATCATTAAAATTGCAGTTTTGTTCCGGATCGAGAACCTCAAGCAGTGCGGAAGATGGGTCACCTCTAAAGTCGGTACTCATTTTATCGACTTCATCCAGCATAAAAACCGGATTTTTAGTTCCTGCTTTTTTCATCGATTGGATAATTCTTCCGGGCAAGGCGCCAATATAAGTTCTTCTGTGTCCCCTGATTTCTGCTTCGTCTCTAACACCTCCCAAAGAGACCCTAACAAATTTCCGATCGAGCGCGCGCGCGATAGACTTGCCTAAGGAGGTCTTACCCACTCCAGGCGGCCCCACAAAGCAAAGAATAGGGCCCTTCATTTTATCCACCAATTTTATGACTGAAAGATATTCCAATATTCGTTCTTTGATTTTCGGCAAACCATAATGGTCTTCATCGAGTATTTTGGATGCCTGGCTGATATTAATTTTATTTTTTGCTCCTGGTTTCCAGGGTATATCGACCAACCAGTCAACATAATTTCTCACTACAGTTGCTTCAGCAGACATGGGGGGCATTAATTCCAATCTTTTCAGTTCTTTTTGGGCTTTTTCATGAACCTCTTTTGGCATTCCCGCTTTTTTTATTTTATCAGCAAGTTCCTGGATCTCTGTTTTCAAATCATCACCTTTTCCCAGTTCTTTCTGGAGAGCTTTAATTTGCTCTGAGAGGTAGTACTCTTTCTGACTTTTTTCCATTTGCCGTTTAACCCTGTTTCTGACTTTCTTTTCAATCCTCAAAATTTCAAGTTCATTGAGCATAATATCAATGAGTTTATCCAACCGGTCCTTTGGATTCATCGTTTCTAATAGCTCTTGTTTTTCAGATGTTTTCAAATCTAATTGTGCTGCTAACGTATCCGCAAAAATATCGGGTTCAGAAACACTATTTAGAGTCTTTACGACTTCAAGAGAAACACGTTGATTAAGTTTTGAATATTGCTCAAAAATCGAATTCGCGCTGCGCATCAGTGCGGTAGTTTTGATGGAATTTTCTCGCTCGATTTCCAGCAGAGTTACGGTTACTTCAAAGAAGTTAGAATTTTCAAGAAATGACTCAATTTTTGCTCGCTGGATTCCCTCAATTAAAGCTTTTACAGTCCCGTCTGATTGCCTTAATACTTGAAGAACATTGGCGGTTGTGCCGATCTTATGAATTTCTTCAGGGAGTGGCTCATTTTTTTTGGCCTTTTTTTGAGCTGCAAGGAGTATTACCTTATCAGCAGCCATGGCGTGATCCAACGCCTTTACAGAACCTTCCCTCCCGACAAAAAGGGGAATAATCATATGAGGAAACACAACAATATCTCTAAGAGGAAGGAGTGGAAGAACTATTTGTTTAGTTTTTTTTTGCTCTTTTTTTTTCATATTTTATAGTATCGGAATTTCAAATTATTTTTTGACGCTGATCTAATATGATTTTTATGGTTTTCGCTGATAAAACTATCATAAAAAATCAGCGTCCCTCAGCGTCTAATTTATTATTTGCTAAGCGGTTTTAGCTTCCTTCTTTTCATAAAGCAACAGAGGGGATTCTCTTTTTGTCACAACTCCTTCATTGACCACACATTCTATGATTTCAGGTTGTGATGGAATTTCATACATGATATCCAGCATAATTTCTTCCATAATTGATCGTAACCCTCGAGCACCTGTTTTTCTTTTTAGGGCCATTTTAGCAATAGCCTTTAAAGCGTTTTCGGTAAATTTAAGTTTCACTTTATCTAAATCGAAAAGCTTTCGATATTGTTTTGCCAGAGCATTTTTGGGTTTTGTTAAAATATCAAACAAAGCCTTTTCATCAAGGTCATCGAGACTGCTAACCACCGGCAATCGCCCGATAAATTCCGGGATAAGCCCATATTTTAAAAGATCCTCCGGGGAAACATGGGATAATATTTCACCAATATTTTTTTCTTCTCTGGTTTTAATTATAGCGCCGAAACCAACACTCCTTTTCCCAATACGATGCTCTATAATCTTATCCAACCCTACAAAAGCTCCCCCGCAGATAAAAAGAATATTAGTCGTATCTACCTGGAGAAAATCCTGATGTGGGTGTTTTCTCCCTCCCTGTGGAGGAACAGACGCTATAGTGCCTTCTATAATTTTTAAAAGCGCGTGCTGTACTCCTTCACCAGACACGTCTCTTGTGATAGAAGGGTTCTCAGATTTTCGACTAATTTTATCGATTTCATCAATATAAATTATTCCCCGCTCTGCTTTTTCTACATTGTAGTCAGAATTCTGGAGAAGCTTCAGGATGATATTTTCCACATCTTCACCAACATACCCGGCTTCGGTTAAAGTGGTTGCGTCTACAATTGTGAACGGGACCTCCAGTATCCGGGACAGAGTTTGTGCTAAAAATGTTTTACCCGACCCCGTAGGTCCAACAAGCAAAATATTGCTTTTATGGAGTTCAATATCTTCAGTATCCAAGGGAGCATCAATTCTTTTATAATGGTTATGAACTGCTACTGAAAGGACTTTTTTGGAAGATTCCTGACCAATGACATATTGATCTAACAATTCTTTAATCTCTTTAGGTTTCGGCAGGCGTTGAAGTTCGGCGCTTTTTTCTTGGGTCCACTCCTCCACCATGATTTCATTACACAACTCAATACATTCATCACAAATATATACGGTTGGTCCTGCAATCAGCTTTCTCACTTCTTCAGGACCCTTTCCACAAAAAGAACACCTCAACGACCCATCAGAGCCGGAACCAGAGCTGCTTTTTCTAATCATTTTTTTTCTCCTTGCTGCTTGACGGCTTGGACATAGAACCTCTCGAAACTATGACCTCATCCACAATTCCGTATTTTTTTGCATCCTCGCCAGACATGAAAAAATCTCTATCTGTATCAGCTCTAACTTTTTCCAAAGGCTGTCCCGTATGTTTGGATAATATTTTGTCAAGAGTATCACGCATTCTCAGAATCTCCTTGGCGTGTATACCTATATCAGCGCTTTGACCCTGAAAGCCGCCGGAAGGTTGATGTATCATAATTCGCGCGTTTGGAAGAGCAAATCGCTTCCCTTTTGTCCCGGCTGCAAGCAGTAAAGCCCCCATGCTGGATGCCTGACCTATACAAATAGTCTGAATATCCGGTTTGATATACAGCATTGTGTCATAAACAGCCATACCGGAAGTCACAATACCTCCAGGAGAATTGACATAAATATAAATATCCTGCTCCGGTTCTTCAGCTTCTAAAAACAACAATTGGGCAATTATTAAATTAGCTACATGGTCATCTACCGCATCTCCAAGAAAAATAATCCGGTCTTTCAGCAACCTGGAATAAATATCATAGGCGCGTTCGCCACGACTTGTTTGCTCCACAACCATTGGTATTAAAGGCATCGTCTAATTTCCCTCCTGAAATAATTTTAGCCTGATGTTATTTAAAATGCTACATAATAATTTCGTATTTGTGTAATTCGTGGTTCCATTCATTAGTTTGAAGCGCCAGGTTCTTTTTCAAGTTAGATTCCCGCTTTCGCGGGAATGACAAAAGGCGAATGCTGGAATGACACTTCCGCCCACCTGTCAGTCCGAGGGAGCACTTCACGGAGTTTATGCTGAACGCAGTGAATGTATTCAGCACAGGCTCCGCGACCGAGGGATCTATAAACATTGAAATTCCTATACATCAAGTTTTTTCCTATCAACTAAAACTTCTTTTATCGTTAGTTTGGACAGGATAATATCCAGGGTTTTTTTTCTTTGCAATTCGTTCAAAAAGTTATTGTAGGAACCATCTTTTTGCATGGAAACTCTTAACTTTTCTTTTACCATTTTTTTCTCCGTTGCAAGTTTTTCCAATTCCCTATCAATTTCAGTTTTATCAAGTTCAATTTTTTCTATTTCTGAAATTTTTTGTCGAATCAACTCTCCCTTTATAACCATGATTGCATCCTCATGAAACTTTTCTCTTTCAATTTTCATGCTGTCATCTTTAATTCCCCTGAGACGCATTCTATTTTTAAGGTCTTCCTCCATATAGTTAGTCTGATCTTCAATAAGAATTTGAGGGATTTCAAGAGGATTCATTTCAATCAACTTTTTTATGACCTCCGTTCGCAAGGTCGAATCAGCTATCGATTCTTCTCTTTCCTCTTGATGCTGCCGTATTTCTTTCTTTAATTCCTCTACAGTTTGAGATTTTCCCATTTCATCCTTAATAAACTGATCGGTAATTTCAGGAAGTTTCTTGATTTTAATTTCGTTGATCTTGACTTTAAAAAGCACCTCTTTATTGGCCATATCTTTATTGGCATAATCGGAAGGATAAGATACAGGAATCTCCTTTCCCTCGTTTTTATTCATACCGATAAAACCTTTTTCAAAACCCTCCATTAAACTTCTTGATCCTATTCTCAGGGGATAATTTTTTGTTTCTCCATTCTGGATAGGGGAACCATCAACAAAACCCTTAAAATCCACGACAACAAGATCGCCTTCCCGCGCCGGGCGGTTGGTTACCTCCTCAAATGCAGTATATCGATCTTTTATATAATCAAGTTCTCTATCTATGTCTTCATCAGTAATTTTTGCTATCTTTTTTGTAAATTTCAATCCTTCATAGTTTTTTATTTCAAAAGGAGGAATAATTTCTATGGTAGCCGTAAAAGTTATTGGTAAATTTTCTTCATGTTTAATATTTTCAAGTTTGGGAGAACCAACCGGTTTCAGATCCTTTTCTTCTACAGCTTTATAGTAAGATTCCGGAATGATCTTATTAAGCACATCACCTTTAACACGGTCGTGATATAACTTCTTGAGGTAGCTTTTTGGTATTTTCCCTTTTCTAAAACCGGAAACTTTTACTTTTTTACCAAGTTCACGATAAGCATCTTCCTCTTCCTGCGAGTATATTTCCAAAGGAATTTCTATCTTCAACTGCTTTGTGCAGGGGCCAATTTCTTCAATATAGATTTTCATAAAATCTCACAAAAAATTCTCACTGCGAGAGGGGGGAGTCGAACCCCCACGGTTGCCCACTGGGTCCTAAACCCAGCGCGTCTGCCAGTTCCGCCACCCTCGCTTACATATATGGTGTCAATATGTTTTTATTAAAATGATTTTTCAAAGTCAATCGTCAGTTACATGCTTCAAGGGGTAATTTTATTTTTATCATTTTTATATAGCATTGTCAATTAACCGAATTTATTGACCTGTTGCAATTTCTTAATGGAACTGGTAGATTAATAATTTTGATTCTAATAAAGCGTATTAATCGGTTAAAAATGTCAAATTTTTGCTATATAAATGATTCTAAAAAATCAGGACTTCCTTTTTTCATTTCTTTTATTTTAATTTATTTTTTTACAACCACATGCGCCTTTAATGAATCGAGAATTATAAAAAAATCGTTCAAAAAAGGGAAACACACCGTAAGAATTGTTGAAAAAGACATAGATGGTCATTACCTTTCAAAAAAGAAATTGGAGCATCCTCACACCTTTGCAGAGGCAAAAATCTTTGATAACTTAACATCTCTGAAATATAAAAGACTTTCATTATTCAGCAGGGAAGAAAACATTTTTAATAAAAAATTGGCCAAAGAGATTAGCCCTCTTTTAGTAAATGCTTTCAAGAAAACAAGTAAAAATGACTTTATTGAAATTGATGTTCGGTCTCCTGAAGGCCGTATTTTAGGGGACGTTTTTATTTTTAGAAGAAAACTTAATTGGAAATTCAAAATTATTAATGGTGCTTCCCATGAAAGACGGAATTCAAAGGATTACCTCGACGGATGGAAAATTGTTCTCCAGAAAGGCCAGAAATATCATGGTGAAAAGGAATTATTTGGTGTCAGGGTAGCAAAGAACTGGATTATTTATCCGGTTGATAAAACCTGGTCTAATG
>CBDUII010000063.1:0-9685 GCA_965367285.1 uncultured bacterium | reverse complement strand
ATGAAAAAGATAAAAAAAATCGTATAAATTTTATGAACGCTACAGAAGCAAGACAAGACAGTTATTAAATTAGGAATAAAGATTTTCTGCTATTTGGAGTTTTTCGAAGCTAATGCTTTATATTCTTCCGCTCTATGCCATACCATCTCTCCTTCAATCATTCAGCATTCGCATATGTTCCTCTCCAGATAGTCTTTTGTCTGTTGTTGACATGGGTTTGAAAATATTTTTTCATTACTTCCCTGTTCTATAATTTTTCCTTCACAAATAAAAATTATATTATCCGATATCCGTTTTGCCTGCTCGATATTATGCGTAACAAAGACAATCGTATATTTTTTCTTTAACTTCTTAATAAGATCTTCAATAGCAAGCGTTGAAACAGGGTCTAAAGCGGAAGTCGGTTCATCCATCAGAATAACTTCAGGCTTTATTGCCAGCGCTCTCGCGATACATAACCTCTGCTGTTGGCCAAGGGAAAGAGTAATGGCTTTATTATGTAATCGCCCCGACACCTCTTTCCATAGCGAAACGGCTTTTAAATTTTCTTCAACAATATCATGGGCCAAATCTTTTGTTAGTTTTGTTAAGTGCCTTATTCCAAATAACACATTTTCAAAAATTGATTTTGGGAAGATGCATGGCTTCTGGAAAATCATGCCGATCTGTTTCCGTATGTCATGGACAGCTAAATCTTTAGAATAAATATTGATATTATTAAAGCGTATTTCCCCTGTATATCTGAAGCCTTCCATCTCATCATTAATCCTGTTGAGACTCCTGATCAAAGTTGATTTACCGCTTCCTGATGGTCCAATGATTCCTGTAATGGAATTTTGCTCAAAATTAGTTTTAATATCCTTTAATACATGGGAGTCATTAAACCACACATTCAGATTTATAGTTTCAATTGCAGCCCTGTTTTTCGGTGCGTACAAGTTTTCTTTACTGACGATTTTAAGATGAGTTGTTTTTCTGCTCATTTGAAGCTTGCTCCTTTAAATTTTATTCTGGTAAAGAGAGAAGAAATGCTGAAAACAAAGACCAGCATAACCAACACTGATGCAGCACCCCACGCATGTGTTAAAGCTTGTGGGTTGGTCGCCTGTTCTGACAGGGCTAATATATGAGTGGGAAGTGTGGTTACAGGTTCAAAAAAAGAGGACGGAACCAATACCCCTGAAAAGGCAGTAGCAATAAACATGATAGACGCGGTTTCCCCTATTGCCCTTGCCAGACCGATAAAAAGCCCGGATAGAGCGCCGGAAAAACTTTGCGGAATTACTACAGAAAGAATAACCCTCCATTTGTCCAGCCCCAGGGCGAGTGCGGATTCACGGTAGACATTGGGGATGCTGTTCATTGAATTCAAGGCGGCTACAACAATGGTCGGCAAAATCATAGACCCCAGTATTATTGAACCGACAAACCATGAAATCCCGGTTTTTAAAAAATTTACAAAAAATATTAATCCAAATACACCAAAAATAATGGAGGGCACTCCATTTAACCCGTAAATCATTGTGCCGGCAATATCCCGTATTTTTCTATTTGTAATATATTCGCTGTTGCAGATTGCCGCGCCCATAGCTATTGGAAAACTCAAGAGCGCCGCGCCAAACACAATTAATATGCTTCCAATAATTTGATAAAAAATTCCGCCATCTGCTCCGAAGTTTCTTGCCTCTGTTAGTAAAAAGTCCATGTTTATTGCTCTTGCGCCGTTAAAAAATATCACAGAGATAAGAAAAATAAGTATACAGCAGGCAATAAGAGTGGCCAATGATGTAAACCAGACAAATAATCTTTCTTTTAGATATCTATTCATAGAGCCTTTCTTCTGCAATGAAAAGATAGTGAGCCGCAAAGGTTACAGCCATCACAACAATCATTAGAATTAATCCCAATGTTACAAGGGCGCTAAAGTGGAGTGAGCCAATAGCGCTTTCCGCGATTTCTCTCCCTAATTTGGAGGTTATTGTCTGTCCTGGGACCAGGATATTAAAAATTGGGGAAGGGAGTCTGTCAATGCTGCCGATAACCAGCATCACAGCCATTGTCTCTCCGATAGCACGGCCCATAGCAAGAAGTACAGCGCCAATAATATTCTGTTTTGCAATAGGGATAACCGCGCTAAAAATTGTTTCATACTTTGTAAGGCCTGTAGCATAGGCAGCTTCCCGGTACTTTTGAGGAACATGTCTGAGGGCGTCTTCACAAAGTGTCATAATCGTGGGAAGAATCATTATAGACAGGATAATTGAGGCGGTGAATATGGTTCTTCCAAAAGTTAGATGGAATAAGTCGGCAACCCAAACGGAAAGAAAAGCAACACCGATTAAACCGTATATAATGGAAGGTATACCGGCAAGGAGTTCAATAAATGATTTAACATAAATCCTGTACTCAGGAGAAAGTATTTCTGAAACGTAAATTGCGCTGGATAAACCGAGCGGTACGGCAATAAGGAGAGAAAGAAAGGTTACCGCAAAAGAACCATATAGCATAGGAAGTATGCCGTAAAGATTCTTGGAAGGATTCCATTTTACGGTTAAAAAATTCGTATTTATTGTGTAAAGAGCATCATAACTGTTAATAAGTATTACCATGAAGATTGCAAAAATTATCAGGGCGGCCATGATTTTACTGAATAATAGCCAGGCCATCCCTGTTTTGTGATTAGTTAATACGGACATAACCTGATTCCTCCACTATCTCCTGCCCTTTGCCGCCTTTTATAAAGTCAATGAATTTCTTTACTGCTCCTGTTGGTTTACCGTCTGTAATAAGGAGTAAACTCCTTGATATCGGGTATTTACCATTTACAATATTTTCTTTTGATGGTTCAACAACTTCGTTGCTTATCTGGATACCAGCGCCTTTAACATTGTCATTTAGCCATGCCAGGGATAACATTCCAATGGCTGAATTGCTCTGGATGAGGGCTGTTTGTTCTTCGTTGTTTGAGCCTAAGACAAGATCAGCGCCCGGGGCTTCCGCGGTTTTATTTCCAAATACTGCCTTCATAAAGACATGCCTGGTGCCACTCGATTGCTCTTTATCAATAACAAGAATATCCTTGTCAAAATTTCCTATCTCTTTCCAATTATTAATTTCCCCTTTGTAAATAGCCTTAATTTGTTGAAAGGTTAAAGTTTTGATTCCAGAATCGTAAACCTCTGATGAAAGGGCGACTGCCACTGCATCTTTCCCTATCAGATGGGTAACAAAGTTTATTTGGGAAAATTTATTACGTTCCGCATCGGTGATATCCCTTGAAATCATTCCGATATTAACTGTTTTTTCACCTGTTTGATTGACCCCAACTCCTGAGCCACCGGCATTAACGATTATCATAACATTTGGGTGATTTAATCTATACAACTCAGCCGCTTTTGATACGACTGAAAGAACAGTGGTAGACCCGGAAACCATGATAATTTCTTTATCATGAGTTGTGCAGCCGAACATGAGTAAAAATGCCGCAAAATGAAATGAAAAAAAGTATAGTCTCATGACTTAAAAAAATTGATTAAATTCGAGAATTAACTTGCAGATTTTTCCAGTAGTGTCCGGTTAGAAAATTGCGCAAGCCGACTATGTCATGCCCGAATGTTCCCTGATAAAAACATTCAGGGACAAGCTTTATCGGACATCCAGAAGTTCGGTTCCTTCATAGATTCCCGCTAAAATTTGTCCTCGCATGCTTTAAGGGGGGGGGCATGCGGGAATGACAGTTTTTATGTGATAAAACCAGGATGGCCTGACTTGCAGATTTTCCCCGTGTTATTAGTTCAAGACTAATTGATAGATTCCAAATCCTGATATGTTTTATTATATAGGGATTGGTGTGTTTTAGTAGACTTTATTTCTAAAAAATTACTATAGTTATATACTATAGTCATAATAAAATGACAGAATAAAGGTTTTTATGCAGGTTTCAAAAGGGATTTTAAAAGCAAAAATGTTGGAATATTTTGAAATGTAGAAAAAACAGGAGAAGAATTGATTGTAACCGATAATAAAAAGCCTGTTTTAAAAGTCATTCCTTATGGAAAAAAAATTCCCCCCGATAAACTCTTCGCAGATTTAAGGGGAAAAATGAAAGTAAAAGGGGATATTAATGAACCGGCTTCCAAAACAGATGACTGGAGCGCGTTAAAATGATTTTGCTGGATACATGAGCGGCGCTCTGGATGGGAAGTCTCAAACTGAGGTGGAAAAATCAAGACAGGTAAAATCAAAATGATACCCGCCGAAAATATGTGGAAAGACTTATTGTCCGGTTATGGAAAAACAGGTTGAATATCATCTAAATCTATTTTCTTAGACTCTTCTTGAGATCATCGAGTAATTTGTCACGCTGATCATATAGCCTTTTTGATTTTCGCGGGGAGCATTTAGATAAAAGGTAAGAAGTAATAATCGGAAGGGCAATTGTAGTATCCGTATACGCGACAATGGAATGCGGAAGCATATCGGGGTTTACTTTCCCCCAGCTTACTGCTTCGCTTGGAGTTGCTCCTGAAAGCCCACCTGTATCGGCCCGGGCGTCAGTAATTTGAATAAAAAAATCATGGCCTTCAATATGTTCATCCACCAGGTCATTCAATTGCGGAATGGTTTGCATAATAAAGTTTTTTGGACTGCCGCCTCCCAGGATAAACACGCCGCTTTTGCCGGTACGCTTTGCCATATAAGCAATGGCAGTAACCTCGTTCACGTCCCTCATAACATCATAATCTGTTTGAACACCGTTGAATTTTTTCTCAGCGATATTAAGACCAATGGCGCTGTCACATGGAGAGGGTGTATAGATAGGAATTCCATGCCTGTAAGCCGTTGTTAGCATTGTTGCGCTGCTTTTCCCTGACTCCTCTTCAGTCTTTGCCATGTGTTTTCCTAATAAATAGTGAAGTTCGGAAGAGGGCATTTTTTTTTGAAACTCCGGCTGACAAACCAGGTCGCGTATATATTGGTTGGTATTTTCTAAAACAGCATCATCCATTAAAATATCATAAATTCGTACTAACTTTTCTTTTTGCAACTCTTGATCGTCCACAAAAGGACTGCTTTGATAGAGCTTGTATCCAAGTCCGAAATGCATGTCATGATAGAGATTGGCGCCGGTGCTGATAATGTAATCCACAAACCCGTTTTCAATTAATGGAACCATGACTGTGGAACCCAGGCCAGCCGGTGTGAAAGCTCCGGCAAGGGTCATGCCAACAGTAACATCGTCTTTAAGCATTTTTTCAGCCATTAGTCGGCAGATTTCACTTAAGCGGGCAGAGTTGTATGCGTTAAAATGGTTGTCAACTAAGTCCACTACAGATAAATCTTTTTTAACCGGGGCAGTTGGAATAGCTTTGCCTTTAAAATTCATTTCTTTCCCTTCTTTTTATTTTTTAGACAGGATAACAGGACAAACCGGATAAATATTAATCCTGCCTATATCATGTTCATCCTGTTATCCTGTCTAAAAAATAAAAAACGCATTTTAACACAAAAAAAGTTTCTTCCAAAATAAGTTGATCGTATTATCAGGCTGCGTTAAAATATTTGATAAGAAGATTATTCATCCTGTTTATCCTGTCAAAAAATATGAACATCATTGAAGTAACAAACCTGACAAAAGAGTTTAAGACATACAATGTCAAAAACGGTTTCTGGGGTGCTATTGCCAGCGCGATTACAAGAAAAGCCGTGTTTACAAAGGCAATTGACAATATTAACTTCTCCATTAAAAAGGGTGAATTTGTAGGCTATGTAGGTGAAAACGGCGCCGGGAAATCTACCACCATAAAAATTCTAACTGGTATTCTTGTTCCCACTTCAGGGGAGGCTTTTGTAAATAATCTTATTCCATATAAAAACCGCAGAGAAAACGCGAAAAATATTGGTGTTGTATTTGGACAACGAACACAACTCTGGTGGGACCTGGCGGTGAGAGAATCTTTTGATCTCCTGAAATCTATTTACAAAATACCTGAGGACCGGTTTAAAAAAAATATGGAGCATTTTTATGACATCCTTTCCATAGATAAATATCTTGATATCCCTGTTCGCAAATTAAGTTTAGGCCAGCGCATGAGATGTGACCTGGCGGCGTCGCTGCTCCATGAACCCGGTGTTCTGTTTTTAGACGAACCGACAATCGGGCTTGATGTGGTTGCTAAAGACGCAATACGGCAATTTCTAAAAGAGATAAACAGGGGAAAGGGTACTACTATTATTCTGACAACTCATGACATGACAGATATAGAGCATTTATGTGACAGGCTTATCATCTTAGATGAAGGAAAAATTATTTCCGATTGCAGTACTGATTTGTTAAAAAAGAATTATGGACAACACAGGGTACTGGAGGTTGAATTTCAGGAAGAATTTTCAGGATTAAACGGAATTAAAGATGTTAAACTGCTCCGGGAAGAAGGCTGTAAAAAATGGATCAGGTTTAACAGCAGCGACTTGTCGGCGTCCGATGTAATCTCCGAAATTGCGGCAGGTTATCAAATTAAAGATCTTTCCATTAAGGAACCAACGGTCGAAGATATTATCAAGTCGATTTATAACAGCACCTGAATTCAAATAAGAATTCTGGCTTTAGGTAGCAGGTGATGGCTGGTGGGTGGCACGGGATTGGAACAACTTGATGTCTTGACATCAAAATAAAGTATGCTATGATGTCTTTATGAGAACCACATTAACACTCGATGAAGATGTTGCGGAAAAAACAAAAAAGTTAGCTGAGAAACTCCGTCTCTCCTTCAAGTCTGTAATTAATAAAGCATTACGTCTGGGTCTGGAACATATTGAGAAACCCGTGAAGCAGCGACGGTATAGCACCAAACCCCATGCAATGGGTCTGCTTCAAGGTTATAGCCTTGATAATATCCAGGAACTGCTTGCCCAGGTTGAAGGAGAGGACTTTCGGTGATTTTGGTGGACGCCAATCTGCTTATCTATGCCGAGGACAGTCTTAGCCCTCATCATGAAGAAGCACGAAAGTGGTGGGATGCACAGTTGTCCGGTATCTCTGCCATTTGCCTCTGTTGGACAGTTATATCTGCTTTTATTCGTATTAGTACAAACAGGCGAGTGTTTGAACACCCACTTTCAATTCAAGAGGCCACCCAAAGGGTTCAAAGCTGGATTGATCAACCCTCTACACGAATTGTCAACCCGACCGAACAACACTGGCAAATTTTTCAAGATCTGCTGAAACGTGGGCAGGCATGGGGAAATCTTGTTTCAGACGCTTATCTCGCTGCTCTTGCTATCGAGCACGGATGTGTATTGTGCTCGACCGATTCTGATTTTTCCCGATTTCCAAAAGTCAAATGGAAAAATCCACTTAAGATCCGTGATAATTTGTGAAATTAGCGGTTTCAAGGGGTCAAACCTCCCCTTAACTGCATCATAGATGTAGTTTATAAAAAGACTGCAAAGCATTGCACTCCTAAAAAAATCGCCTCACCATATGGTATGCGATTCTGCTGATAAGAAGAGATCAATAAAAAATAGTCATTCATGAAAATTTATCTCAAATTTATCTCAAAATCTTTCCAAAAGGAATTTGCTTACCGGGTTGAATTTTTTATGGGGATTTTGAACGGTCTCCTGTTTATTTTTATTTTTACTTCTTTGTGGAAGGCGATTTACAGCAGTCCCGTGTCTGCCTCTCTTGGTTCAGCTTTCAACGCTCATACGATCATTGCTTATGCTGTTTTCGCGATGATTCTCAAAATCTCATTCACAATGGATGACGAGTTGACAATTCAAAGAGTGCGAACCGGGGACATCGCGATGTTTTTAATTAAACCCTTTAATTATTTTTTAATGAACCTTTCCGAATGTATAGGCCAGTCATTATTTCATTTCTTTGCCCGGGGAATTCCCCTTATTGTTTTAAGTATTGCAATTTTTGACATTAAGCTTACTGCTGATATGGAAACTTACTTTCTTTTTATACCGTCCGCGATATTAGGTTACACCATATTTTTTATTGTCAATTTTATTATTGGTTTATTATCTTTCTGGTTTATCGAGGTTTTTTCTTTTCAATTGATGAAATACGGTATGTTCATGCTTTTTTCCGGAGGCATGCTTCCAATTGATTTTTTCCCGGATGTCATGCAGCCGTTAATAAGCTTTTTACCTTTTAAATACACACTTTATGTACCGACGTCTATTCTTATTAATCATTTTTCAAGAGACCTGATGTACTCTCAAATTTTGATGCAATTAGTCTGGGTTATATCTTTGTACCTGATTTCCGTAATCATGTGGAAAGCAGCAGAAAAAAAACTGGTAATACAGGGAGGATAGGAAAAACACAAAATACGAATTTCGAAGCTCAAAATCCGAAACTGATAGGATATTAAGATTTTTATGTATAATCCAAATTTCGTATTTATCTTTATTAATGACCAATGACGAATTCCCAGTGACTATGACAAATAATGCTTATTTCAAATTAACCTTAGCGGCTATCAAGAGCAAGATGGAATACAAGTTTACTTTCGGATTTCTTGTCATTGCAATTATTGTTTTTTATATGGGTCAATTAGGGATTATCCTGGTGATCATGAACAAATTTAAAACCATTAACGGCTGGACATTAGGGGAAATGGCTTTTTTGTACGGACTGCTGGTTTTTTCGCAGGGAATTACCTTTCTGGTGTTTAACGCGTTAAACCATTTTGAACGGTTTATTATCCAGGGAGAGTTCGACAGGGTATTAATCCGCCCATTAAATCCTTTGATGCAGGTCTTATGTTCCGGTTTGGAAGTATCCTCTCTTGCTCATTTTATAATCGGGGTGACGGCGATTGTTTTCGGCTCTATATCTGCCGGTCTGGAATGGAGTTTCGGGAAATTAATCTTTTTAGCCCTGGTAATAGGAGGCGCAGTATTAATACTCGGCGGTATCCGGATTATTGTTTCCGCGGTCGCTTTCTGGACTATCAGAAACAGGGCACTGGTACATATCTTTGTTTACAGCTCAAAAGAACTTATTCTTTATCCTGTTTCTATTTATAACCCCTGGGTTCAGTGGTTTTTAACCTTTATATTTCCATTGGCATTTATTAATTTTTATCCGGCCGGATATTTTCTTCAAAAAAGCGGACAATTTATGTTTCATCCTGTACTCCAGTTTATGACGCCTGTAGTCGGGATTATAGTATTTACATTAAGCCTCTTACTCTGGCGTTATGGTATCAATAAATACCAGAGTACAGGGAGTTGAGAAAAGCAGGCAGTAAGCATACGGACTGCAACAATTATTACTCAGAGCATAAAGTAGTTTACATTTTCTCCCTTACAATGTTAGAAAATAGATTCCCGCTTTCGCTGGAATGACAAAAAGCGTAGGGTTGTCATTTCCAGGCAGCTTCATGGATTCCTGCTTTCGCAGGAATAAACTCCAGCGGGAATCTAACTTGTCGGATTAGAAAAAAAATAAAATTGCCTTCTTCCGAAATGTGTATCTTACACCTTTTTTTATGAACCTCTTTTAACCCATTATCATCTAATTTAATGTATAGGAATTTCAATGTTTTCTTGCGGCGTAGCCGCAAACCCAAAATACCGTAAAAACTGCCATGGACGGCAGTTTTAGGGATTTTGAGCGTTGCATAAGGCGCTGTAAAAAAATGCACCAAACAGCGCCTAAAAAGTT
>CBDUII010000062.1:0-9738 GCA_965367285.1 uncultured bacterium | reverse complement strand
AACAGATAAGATGGAGAGTTTCAGAAATCCACGAAGGATGAGCAGTGTGGTTTCGACCTACTTAGACAACCTGAAGCACACAAATTACGAGGATGGACTGTCAGAGCGGTGGATTAGGCGGCTTTACAGCCAGGCGATTACGGTCAGGGTGTTAGCTGATCCCCTGAAGGTCTTTAGAAACCTGGCCCAAAACGCTGCGTTCAGCGAGGACCGTCGGGACTTTCTTGACCCGCGAAATAAGAAATTGACCCCGGAGGATGTAGAGTATCTTGAAACCCACGTCCAGCAGGCCAGTGTTATGATGACTGACTGGGCAGTTGTCGGCGAGGACCCGCTAGTGTTTAAGAGACTTAAGAAAGGGGTACACGGTAATACCTTATAACCTTGTTCAATTGATTCGATGGACTTTTCCCATGGCGTCTGATCCAAATCATAAGGGGATGTTCCGTAACCTTTCAGTCGCACTCCATAAACCGTATAACCATGACCATGCAAAAAATCTCCAAGGGGTTTCATCTCTGCCGGGGAAGCGGGAAATCCATGAATCAATAAAATGCCTGCTTTTCTCTCTTTTACCTGGCTGGATTTCATAAAAAAAGGTTCACCGCTATGGATTTTTGTTTCCCTCTGGTTAATCTCTTCATAATCAGAACCGGAAAATTTTTCTTTATCGTGATAATATATTGTCAAATCATCATCAAAAAAATATTCCGGCTACCGGTTTTTCTCATATTTAGTAAAGTTGTTTACCACTATTTCCACAATTTTTTCCAACTGCTTTATTGGTTTTACTTCGTTGTATATAACTTTCGGTGTGTTTTTTATCCGGATGGTGTCGAACTCAAATTTTTCTAAAAGTTTTGTCGAAAAAGATAAAGCGTCTTCTGTAATGCTTATAAGCCCCTCTTCCTGAGCCATCAACAAAAACTGGTTTAGAGAATCATTTTCTCCTTCAAGCAGAGAAGCATAATGAGTGGGATCTTTTAGTTGGGGGTGAAGTATTAAATTATTTTCCTTTTGTATTTCCTTGATTACGCAAAATAACATGGTAAAAAATTTCTTTTTTTCGATATGAAATGATTTCTTTTCCGTGATGGTATAAAAAATCATTTGAGAAGCAATGTGAGAAAGATTAATAGTTACATGGGAATAAATTATTTTCATACACTGATCGGTTAATCTTTTGGCAAGAAGTCTTATCCGGCCCTCATATAAATTGATGAACAGTTTAGTAAGAAAAGAACTGTTTGAGTTTGTGTCAGAATCTGGTCCGACTTTCAGGTGGTAGAGTCCCTTCAAGATGGCTTTATCTATAAAAGTAAAATAATTTCGGACATTAATAGGGGCACTCAAATGAATATCCATGTCAGTATTTTTAGTAATCAAATTCCCCTCAATAGCCATTTCTTCAATCAAACGCTGATTTTTATTGCCAACATGTTCAGCCATAAATTTAAGAAAATTTTCCGATATTCTTAAAGGATAAAAAGTAATTGTAGCAGGTACTATTTGTGTTAAGCGCGTGTGAACCGGAGTACCTCCTGTTTTTTCGTTCTCTGGAAAACAGCGGGAATAAAATTCAATTCTGTTTGTATCATTATTTTTCAAAGCCTGACGATACAAAAATCTGCAGGTTTCCACGCGGAGAGCAATAACTGCCGCGCCGGTATGAGGACGCCTCTTTGACCGCTTTTCTCTTGAATAAACAGAAAAACGTCCGAACTTATCCATAACGCTTTTATCTTTGATCATTGCCCCTTCAGGAAACACAATAATTTTAATACTACGGTTTATTTCTTTAGCAAGGAAATTGATAATGTCGGGATAATTATGAGGAACAGCGCCAATATTTAAGAGAAAGTGACCGAAAACTCCCTCATCAAAAAGATCAGCGGTGGCTATGGTTCGGCAGAAAACTTTTGCTTTATTAGCAAATAGATATTGAGGAACAAATGTTTCAAAACGAGAGAAATGGTTGAAGAGAAAAATATCTCCTTTTTCAATGATATTATCCGCCACATGCAGCCGGATATTCACATTTAAGAATTTGATAATAAAATCGAGGACTTTAGCGGTGCGGAGGTAAGTATTTTCATCAATCCTGAGATTTTCCTCAGTTAGTTCTGTCATTTTATTTCAAAATATTTTTAATTCCTCTGATAGCCTGACGGGTGCGATGTTCGTTTTCTACAAGGGCAAAACGCACATAATGGTCTCCCCCTTCTCCAAATCCGATCCCCGGAGACACAGCGACTTTTGCCTCTTTCAAAAGAAGTTTGGAAAATTCCAGAGAGCCTATCTTTTTGAAATTATCCGGAATTTCCGCCCAGACAAACATCGTGGCTTTGGGCTTTTCAATCTGCCATCCTGCCTGGTTGAGCCCGTTAACCAGCACATCACGGCGCGTTTTATAGGTTTCAACTATTTTGTTTACACAGTCTCGCTCACTGTTTAAAGCAATAATAGAAGCAATCTGTATCGGTTGAAACATACCGTAATCCAGGTAGCTTTTTATGCGGGCCAGCGCGCTGATAATTTCTGAATTACCCACGGCAAAACCAACTCTCCAACCCGGCATATTATAGCTCTTTGAAAGAGAAAAAAGTTCAACCCCGACCTCTTTCGCTCCCGGCACCTGCAGCATACTCGGGGCTTTATAACCATCAAAAACAAGGTCCGCGTAAGCAAAATCATGAACAACAATAATATTATGCTCCTTGGCGAAGTCTATTATCTTTTCAAAAAAATCATAATCTACACAGGCAGTCGTGGGATTATGCGGAAAGTTGATAATTAAAATTTTAGGGTGAGGCAAGTGGCTTTTAAAAGCCTTTAACAGGTTTTCAAAAAAATCGCCCTCTTTGTTCATGGGAACCTGAACTACATCTCCGTTTGCTATTATTACAGCATAATTGTGGATAGGATAGGTAGGTGTAGGCACCAGAACAACATCTCCCGGCCCAATAATGGCCAGCAATAAATGAGAAATCCCTTCTTTAGATCCTATAGTCGCAATAGCTTCTGTTTCCGGGTCCAACTCCACATCAAAATTTCTTTTATACCAGTTTGTAATAGCAAGTCGTAAATTTGGAATACCTTTTGAGGCTGAATAGCGGTGATTTTGAGGTTCACGCGCTTTTTCAATAAGTTTTTCCACGATAAAGTCGGGCGTCGGCTGGTCCGGGTTCCCCATCCCAAAGTCAATAATATCTTCTCCCTTCCGACGAGCCTCAATAAGCAATTCCCTCACAATATTAAATACATAAGGAGGAAGTCTTTTTATTCTTTGAAATTCTCGCATAATTTTTCTGTACTGCAAGTCCGTATCACTTTGTTATTTTAGCAAAGTTTTTAAACACCCCCTTATTAGCTTACTGTTGGACAATTCTTTGCTGGACAAACTGATTTATGATTGCAAAATTATTTTTATGATTTCAGACAGTTGATAGTTGAGCATTGACAATTGATAATTACCCATAATAATGTCATCACCTTTTGCCATAAAAAAACCATTTTAAAAACTTAATTATCAATGCTCAATGCTCAATTGTCAATCTTTCACCCTTTGAAAGGCCAGCTTGTTCATAAGCAATGGGGGTTGTTATCATCTTTGGTTGCGGCCCTGTTGCTCGGCGTTATAAGAGCTTCTTACAAATGGACCGGATGAAGTATATTTAAAACCTAACCTGTCCCCTGTTTTTTTATATTCATCAAAAACCTTCGGGTAAATAAACTTTTCTACCGGCAGGTGATTTTTTGATGGCTGTAAATATTGACCGATAGTAATGGTATCACAACCAATATTCCTCAAGTCACACATAACATTTACAACCTCTTCAAACCTTTCGCCCAGACCAACCATAATTCCGGATTTTGTAATAACTTCCGGAGCCTGCTTCTTAACAGTCTCTAACAGTTTTAATGATTTATTATAATCAGCTTGAGGCCTGACTTTTGGGTATAAACGCGGTATTGTTTCAACATTATGATTATATATATCCGGCTTGCCTGATTTTAAAATCTCTTGCGGGTCTAAATCAGGTGTTAATATTTCTATTGAAATATCAGAATCCATTTTTCTCACAGCATTAATCGTTAAAGCAAACTGTTTTGTGCCCCCGTCTTCGAGGTCGTCCCGTGTCACAGAAGTAATCACAACATGCTTTAAACCCATCTCTACAGCTGTTTTGGCTACTTCTTCCGGCTCAAAGGCATTGACCGGTAAAGGCTCGCCGCTGGAAACAGCGCAAAACCCGCAGTTGCGTGCGCAAACATTTCCCAAAATCATAAACGCAGCAGCAGGTTTTGAAAAACACTCGAAAATATTCGGGCATTTAGCAGACTCGCAAACAGTATGTAAATTCCCTTTTCTCAACAGCCGTTTTACATCGTGGCTTTTAAGGTTCCTGAAATTCTTCTTGAGCCAGGGTGGCAGACGCCTGTTATTGGGCTGACCGTACAGAACGTCTCGATTAGTCTCGTTGTTAAGCATTTTTTGACCAAACAATTAGTTAGTAAAAACAAACAAATGGTTTGTCCTTTTACATAATAATAGCATAACGAATTGAAATGTAACTATAAAATTTTTGGGAGGGTTATTAGATAAGCAGGGTTAACTATATAGAAGCCAAAGGACTGGCAGCAGATAACAGGAGGTAAAACTCCCTGATTGATAAAAACAAACAATAAAGCCCGATAGGGGTGACCCCTTTGACTTGTTCCGATCTTTGCGGGGGTGTTCTTATCAACATTTATCCCATCCCCGATTTGACCACGATGGTTTACCCCATGTCCATATTGTGCCATCAGTCTTCAGAGCCTATGGTATGGTGATTGATGCCACAAACTACAGGCCATCACACACTCAGGTTAGAGGGGCAATGATTATCCAGAGAGCATGTGATTGCTATTTACAGTGCCGCTAAAAAGCCGTACAGTATCGTATTATGATACAGAGAAAGATTGAATTGTCTGCAAGGCAAACATTTATTACAGCTCTCCTGTTGCTCGGAGCGATTGCTTCATTTTCAAACTGTTCAAAAAAAACAACCCCTGAAATAGAAGGAATGGTCTATATCCCGGCAGGTAAATTTTTAATGGGTTCAAATGATGTTGATAATGCCAGTTTGGCAAAAGAGTTTGGTTCAAAACAGAAGATTTTTTTTGAGAATGAAAAACCGGTTCGGAAAATTTACCTGAAAGGCTTTTATATTGACAAGTTTGAAGTAACAAACAAAGATTATAAACTCTTTGTCACTAAGACTGAATACAAACCTCCCCCCCAGAAGTATATATCAAGACGGGAGAATCATCCGGTATTTAATGTAAACTGGTTTGACGCGAATGCATACTGCACATGGAGAGGAAAAAGGTTGCCAACAGAAAAAGAGTGGGAAAAGGCCGCGAGGGGAACAAATGGCAACAGGTATCCCTGGGGAGATGAATATGATGAAGAAAAGGCTAACCTGAATAAAAAAGATACTGTCCCGGTCGGAAGTATGCCGGAAGACAAGAGTTATTATGGGGTCTATGACATGGGTGGAAACCTTATGGAATGGACGAGCTCCTGGTATAAACCTTACCCTGGTTCAACTTTTCAATTAAAGGAGTATGGTGAAAAGTATAGAGTTGTAAGAGGCAGTACCGGAAATTATGGAAGACATTATCATTTGGCCAAAATCTACTCACGATCTTCTTATAGGTTTTTTAGTAAACACAATCAAAAGGGATTTGATATGGGATTTCGTTGCGCAAAGGATAGAGAATGAAAACCTTCAGGGAAGAATTTGAATTTATAAAATACTTGTGGGTATCCGGGAAATGGATACTTATTCCAATAGTGATTATCCTTTTCCTTCTATCTGCCTTTGCTTTTTTCTTTGAAAGCTCTGTTATCCTTCCTTTTTTATATCCTTTGTTTTAATAGTTCACAAAGGATTATTCTGTTTTTTAAAGCTTAGCAATGTCTTACGTATATTTTCAGCCTCCGGCTGATCAGGAGAAATCCGTAAAGATCTTTCTAAATATTCAACCCCTGATTTTACATCCTTCAGTTTATAAAGGTATAACACTCCCAGGTCTTTATAAGCCGGAGCGTAATCCGGGTTTAACCTGATGACCTCTTTCAGCAGTTTGACCGACTCATCAATATTACCAATATTTCCATGGGCTATCGCAAGGTAGTAGGTGGCATCGATATTCTTTTCGTTCTTATTTTTTGCCGCACCGAGCATATCTTTAGCCTCTACCCATTTTTTCATTGAAAAATACGTTATCCCTGTATTGTAATCTATCTGTGGAAAGTCGGGGGAAATCTTTTTAACATTTAAATACATCTCCAATGCCTTTTCAAAATCCCTTGACATAGAATAGATATTTCCCATGGTGTTAAATATCTCTGCCCTTAACTTTGTGAACTCTTCAAAATGAAAAGATAGATCCTTTGCCACGACCTTTGGGATACGGATATTTATTTCATTTCCATCTAAAAGCTCCATGCTGATTTTCAATTCCTCAAGACCCTTTTTGAACATTCTATTTTTTGCATAAAGCATTCCGAAGTCCTTATGTACAACAGGCGAACCGTAGTCAAGCTCCAGTAGTTTTTTATATTCCTCTTCAGCCATTTCAAAGTCACCCTTTCTGCCATATATATCTGCCAGGACCAAACGGCTATCAACGTGATCCGGTTTTAATCGAACAACATTTCTAAATTGTTTCTCGGCGTCGTCGAACCTTTTCATCTCATAATAATGTTTACCTATACTAAAATAGGACTTCCAGCTATTTTAATTGAGTTCTACGGCTTTTTCATACATGTCAAAGGCATGGCTGTGTTCTCCTCTTTGCAAATAAATATTACCCAGATTATTATAGATCTCCGCCCTTTCAGGATCGATCTTAAGGGCCTTCCAGTATTCTTTTTCAGCAAGATCAAATTTCTTCATATTGGTATAAGCCAGACCAAGGTTAAAATGAATTTTTGTTGTAGAAACACCTTTATTAATCAAAACATTCAGTAAACTTACGGCCTTATCGTTGTTTCCTTCCCTAATTGATATCTCTGCTAATTTATGCTGTGATTTTGCCCATATTGTGCCTATTTCCAAGGCCCGGGTAAGTTCATGGAAGGCCCTTTTATAGTCTCCCAATCCTTCATAATAGGCAACGCCAAGATAATGATGAACGGTTGCATCGTTCGGATATTTCTTTACTCCTTCTTCTAACCTTTTAATCGTTTCACCATACTTTCTTGCCCAGTTCAGCACCCTTCCTACATTGCCTATCCCTTTTGAAAAGTAGCTGTCCGGCAATGATGATACTATTTCTTTATAGCCGGCTAAAATTTTATCTCTGCTATAAGGTTTGTAACCTCCAGCAATTCCATTTTTTAACATGTAATCCAACAAACTCTCAGCAATAATCATATGTCCATCAATAGTCGGGTGGCAGTGATCTATAAATAGGTCATTTCCTGAAATACCATCTTCGCTCTTTTTTTCAAATATCCTTTCAATATCAACAAACCCGGTTCCTTCCTCTTCCGCCACATCTCTTATGATATTGTTTATTCTGGTTGTGGCCCTTAGAGGAACCATATCCGTATCTCGTGCTAATATAAACGCCCTCCTTGCCTCCTTTCGCATACCCTTATTTAAAAGAATTTTTCCCTTTAAATAAAGGAGCGAGGAGAAATTGGGGTCTATCTCTAAACCTTTTTCCACCTCTTTAAAAGCCTGATTAAGCGTTCCTTCGCTGAAAAGGTGTTCGCTTTCAAATTTTATATTTTCCAGGACCCTCTTTTTTTTCTCTGATAAACTATAGGACACTTCTGTCTTAAAGGGGGAAAAGTCCTTGATATTGGATGGGAGTGTCATAAAGATAATAGGTATCCCGGCGGATGAAGCTATATCCGCCATCCTTTTTAGATTATATTCGAAGTGTTCGAATATCTCATCTTTCGAACTAAAGTCATGGGTATACAGGTCAATTCCATCTTTTCTGTCAAGTATCACATCTACTTCCGGGGGAAGCAATCCTTTTTCAGTTTTAATCCCTTGAACACCCAACCCCATTTTATCCTTGGTAATAAGCACATATTTTCTTATTATCCTGTAAATATTTAATTGATTTAAATAGAACTGAACCTTTTTTCTGAAATCGGATATATTTTTTAAATGACTGTATGTCCTCTCCTCTAAAAACTCATTATGACCGGAGTATACGATAAAAAGGTCCGGTTTGTATTCCAGCATTTCCATCATAAGGGATGCTACCCTGTAACTCGCATAGGATATCCCGCCGGAATTAATGACCTTGTAATCCTTTTCCGGATCAATAAGAGATAGTCCCGCCTCAATGAATCTTGGAAAGGCCGTCTCCGCGTTAAATGGTCTCCCGTGCGTGGAAGAACCGCCAAAAGAGAATATCCTGAATTCATTTTCCCCTTTTACAGCAGAAAATCGCTGTTTATTAAAAAATTTCTCTTTTTTTTTACTGGTTATATAATACTTTTTTCCATCTTTTCCTTCCTCCAGTTCATAAAGAGGGTACAACTCTGTAAATCCTATAAAAGGATCCTCTGAAAGAGAATTATCTGGATAATCAAATACCCTTAATATACTTTCTAAAAGGAAAAATAAAAAAATGCCTGTTGTTACAGGTATTAGAATCTTTAATTTAAGTTTCTTCATTTAAACACCTAAAAAATCAACCAGTTAGATTCTTCGGCAACTTTTCTAATGCTCAAATATACCAATCGATTGCAATGCAGTTGTCCATCCCCTGGATTCCCGCTAAAGGCATGCGGGAATGACATACTGGGATGCTGGGAATGAACATACAGGGGGTGTCATTCCCGCATGATTTTAGCGGGAATCTAACTTGCATCTTTTACACATCTGAATCCCAGATCAGGACCCTTTGCATCCGGAACAGCATGCAGCCGAATATATGAGCGGAGTGTGATTCCTATTGCTGTATAGTGTCCCTTTGAAAGCCCTTCTCCGCCTCTCATCACCTTATGCTTCCTGCCAAAGTCATCAGACTTATATTTACTGCCGGGGTAGGATTCATACCATGAGGATGTCCACTCCATCACATTCCCCGCCATATCGTAAACGCCATAATCGCTTTTGTCTTCTTGTTTCATCCCAACGGAAAGCAGCTTTCCTGAGCTAAAGTTTGCTTTGTTTGGATCAAACTCGTTCCCCCATGGGAAAAGATTGCCTTCAGCGCCTCCTCTGGCTGCCTTTTCCCACTCTTCTTCAGAGGGAAGCCTTTTCCCTGACCATTTACAATATCTGTTAGCGCTATGCCACGAAATATTTGATACGGGATTGTCTTCTTTTCCTTCAGGAAAAATCCTGTCTTTCCAGAAAGAAGGTTCCGGATGCCCTGTTTTTTCACAAAAGAGTTTATATTCTCTGTTTCTTATTTCATATTTATCAATATAAAAGCCTTTCAGATGAATCTTTCTTGCCGGGGTATTATCTTTATATATAATCTCCTGCCTGGCCCCTGCCTCTTGAATAAAATCAGGTGATTCCACTTTATCTGTTCCTATTACAGCAGGGCCTTCCGGGATAAAGACCATATTATTTTCCTTGTTTTGGCCACTACACCCATATAAGAAAAACATCAGGAAGGATAAGCCTGCTATACTACTAACTTGCAACATCGTGTTTTTTTAACATAGTTTTCTTTGCTTACCGGCGCTGCAGCTCCTTTTGTTTTCGG